>NZ_JBSJYX010000010.1:0-124703 GCF_053711175.1 Kocuria sp. KH4 | reverse complement strand
GTCACCAGTGTCTCAACTCCGCGGCCCGCCCCGCTGGGGCTTCACGGAGGGCGTGCTCAGCGGGAGCCGGCCTGCCGCTCGGCGGACTCGACGACGTTGAGCAGCAGCATGGCCCGGGTCATGGGGCCGACGCCGCCGGGGTTCGGGGAGATCCAGGCGGCCTTCTCGGCGGCCGCCGGGTCGATGTCGCCGGTGAGCCGCTTCCGGCCCGTCTCCGGGTCCTCCACCCGGGAGACCCCGACGTCGAGCAGCACGACCCCGTCCTTGAGGGCGTCCGGGCCGATCATGTGCGGGCGCCCGGCGGCGGCCACCACGACGTCGGCCTGGGCCAGCAGCGCCTCGAGGTCCTCGGTGCCGGTGTGGGCGAGGGTGACGGTCGCGTTGATCTCCCGGCGGGTCAGGATCAGGCCCATGGGCCGCCCCACGGTCACCCCGCGCCCCACGACGAGCACGTGCCGGCCGGCGAGGTCCACCTCGTGGCGGCGCAGCAGCTCCACGATGCCGTTGGGCGTGCAGGGCAGCGGGGAGGTCATCGGCTCGGAGACGTTGAGCACGAGCCGGCCGAGGTTGGTCGGGTGCAGCCCGTCGGCGTCCTTGTCCGGGTCGATGCGCTCGAGGATCGCGTTGGTGTCCAGGTGGCCGGGCAGCGGGAGCTGGACGATGTAGCCGGTGCAGGCCGGGTCCGCGTTGAGCTCGTCGATGACCGCCTCCAGCTCCTGCTGGGAGACGTCGGCGGGCAGCTCGCGGCGGATCGAGGCGATCCCGACCTCGGCGCAGTCCTTGTGCTTGCCGCCCACGTAGGAGTGGGAGGCGGGGTCGTCGCCCACGAGCACCGTGCCGAGGCCCGGGGTGACGCCGCGCTCGGCCAGCGCGGCCACGCGCTGGGCGAGCTCGGCCTTGATGGCCGCGGAGGCGGCCCGCCCGTCGAGGGTGCGCGCGCCCATGCTCACCACTCCTCGAGGCCGTCGTAGAGCGGGAAGTCGGCGGCGAGCTTGTCCACGCGCGCGCGCAGGGCGGCGACGTCCGCGCCGGGCTTGAGGGCGGTCGCGATGATCTCGGCGACCTCCTCGAACTCGGCGGCGCCGAAGCCGCGGGTGGCCAGGGCGGGGGTGCCGATCCGCAGCCCGGAGGTGACCATCGGCGGGCGCGGGTCCCACGGCACCGCGTTGCGGTTGACGGTGATCCCGGCCTCGTGCAGGAGGTCCTCGGCCTGCTTGCCGTCCAGCTGGGAGTTGCGCAGGTCCACCAGCACCAGGTGCACGTCGGTGCCGCCGGTCAGCACGGAGACCCCGGCCTCGGCGACGTCGGCGGCGGTGAGCCGCTCGGCCAGGATGCGGGCGCCCTCGACGGTGCGCTCCTGGCGCGCGCGGAACTCCTCGGTGGCCGCGATCTTGAAGGCCACGGCCTTGCCCGCGATGGCGTGCATCAGGGGGCCGCCCTGCTGGCCCGGGAAGACGGCGGAGTCGATCTTCTTCTTGAGCTCGCCGGTGGTGAGGATCACCCCGGAGCGGGGGCCGGCGAGGGTCTTGTGCACGGTGGAGGTCACCACGTGGGCGTGCGGGACCGGGTTGGCGTGCAGGCCCGCGGCCACGAGCCCGGCGAAGTGGGCCATGTCCACCCACAGCTTGGCGCCGACCTCGTCGGCGATCGAGCGGAAGGCCTCGAAGTCGAGCTCGCGCGGGTAGGCGGACCAGCCGGCCACGATGGTCTGCGGCCGCTCGGCGAGGGCCTGCTCGCGGACCTTGTCCATGTCCAGCGTGTAGCTTCCGGGGTCCACCTCGTAGGCGGCGATCTCGTAGAGCTTGCCGGAGACGTTGAGCTTCATGCCGTGGGTGAGGTGGCCGCCGTGGGCCAGGGACAGGCCCATCAGCTTGTCGCCGGGCTGCATGAGGGCCTGCATCACGGCGGTGTTCGCCTGGGCGCCCGAGTGCGGCTGGACGTTGGCGTGCTCGGCGCCGAACAGCGCGGTGGCGCGGTCGCGGGCGAGGTTCTCGACGACGTCGACGTACTCGCAGCCGCCGTAGTAGCGGCGGCCGGGGTAGCCCTCGGCGTACTTGTTCGTCAGCACCGAGCCCTGCGCCTCGAGCACGGCGCGCGGGGCGAAGTTCTCGGAGGCGATCATCTCCAGGGTGCCGCGCTGGCGTCCGAGCTCGTCGGCGATGGCCGCCGCGACCTCCGGGTCGACCTCGGCGAGAGGCTGGTTGGTGACGGACTGGATCGAGCTCGTGGACATGCCGCTCCTCGGGTGGGGACCAGGGTGGATCGCCTACGAGTTTAGGCGATCGCCGACCACCCGGTCGCGGGCCGCGCGCGAGACCCCGGCCACGGCCCGTTCCAGCGGGCCCTGGCCCCGGCTGCGCCGCCACAGGAGGGCGAACCCGACCGCCGCCGCGGCCTGCACGAGGAACCACAGGACGGGACGCTCGTAGTGCACCTCGAGGTTCAGCGCGAGCAGGTGCGCCGAGTAGAGGGTCAGGGTCATCGAGCCGGCCGCGACCAGCGGCAGGAGCAGGACCTCCGCCCGGCGGGCGACGAGCAGGCACAGGCCCAGGGCGAGGGCGCCCGTGCCCACGCCGCTCAGCAGCGCGAGCGGGGTGTTGGTGTGCGGGCCGGAGACGGCCAGCCACCACCAGGTGGACGTGGGCAGGACCGGGTCCGGCCCCCACACGACGATGTCCTGGACGTCCTCCCGGCCCAGGAACGGGCTCGCCGCGAGCAGCCGGTCCATGCCGCCGAGGGGGTGCAGCAGCAGCCACGAGAGCAGCGCGGAGCCGCCCGCGAGCACGGCGCCGCCCACCAGCAGGCCCAGCTGGGTGCGCCGCTCCGACAGCGCCAGCCGGCCGATGGCCAGGCCGGCGAGCAGGTACACGAGGTACGTCAGCGCCGGGTACGAGCCGGTCAGGAGGAGCTGGGCCAGGGTGGTGCCCGGCGCGGTGAGGGCCTCGGCGACGGTCGGGTTGTAGCTCTCGAACCCGGGCAGGACGGGTCCCAGCGCGTGGATCAGCGCGGGGCCGAGCAGCGCGAACCCGGCGGCCCAGGCCACCAGGGCGCGCGCGGACAGGTGCAGGAACGGGATCGCGAGCAGGAAGAACACCCCGTAGTAGACGAGGATGTTGTAGGCGGGCGGGTCGGCCGGGGAGGTCTGGTTGATGAGCAGGCCCACGGCGGCGATGAGCAGCGCCCGCACGAGCAGCCCCACCCGGTCCCCCGTCCGGCGCCGGCCCTCGTGCACGCGGCGCCCGCCGGAGGTGAACGCCAGCCCCACGCCCGCCAGGAGGGCGAAGAGCGCGGCGGCGCGCCCGGAGAAGATCGTCCACTGCGCCGTCGCCTCGAAGGTCTCCGGGTCCCAGGAGGGCAGGATGTGCACGGACATCATCCCGAGCAGGGCGATCCCGCGGGCCGCGTCGACCCCGACCAGGCGCCGTGCGGCGCGCCGCGCCGGGGCGGTCCCCTGCGCCGGGCTCTGCCGGGCCGGCGTGTCCCCGGCCGGGTGGTGGGTGTGCAGCATGGCGGTCGTTCCCCTCTCGCGGTGGGCCGGCGGGCCCCCTGCCCGCCGGCTCCGGGCCCGGGGCCCGTCGCCCACCCAGTCCAGCAGGCCGGGATGTGGGTGCCTTATCCCGTTCCTGTGCCCCACCTGTGAAGCCCCGGCGCGCCGCGGTGCGCCGGGGCCGCGGGGCTACGCTGGAGGCGTTCCGCGGACCACCGGGGCGCCCCGCCGGCCGTGGGGCCCCGTTCCCCGAGGAGCCGCCCCGGGGGCCCGCCCCGCCGGGGCCCCGTCCCGTGAGGAGAGCAGCGCCGTGACCGAGCCCGTGCAGCGGCCCACCGCCGTCGACCTGCCGCGCCTGCGGCACCCGGACGGCTCCCCGGTGCGCGCCCTCGTCGTCGACGACGAGCCGCTGCTGGCGCAGATGGTCTCCATGGGCCTGACCATGCTCGGCTGGCAGGTGCGCTCGGCCCACGACGGGCCCGCCGCCGTCGCGGAGGCCCGCGGCTTCCGCCCCGACGTGCTCGTGCTGGACGTCATGCTGCCCGGCGGCACCGGGGTCGAGCTCCTCGAGCGGATCCGCGCCTTCGCCCCCGCCGTCCCGGCCCTGTTCCTCACCGCCAAGGACAGCACCGAGGACCGGATCGCGGGCCTGGCCGCGGGCGGGGACGACTACGTGACGAAGCCGTTCAACATGGAGGAGCTGCTGCTGCGGCTGCACCGCCTGGTGCAGCGCTCCGGCATCGCCCACCCGGACGCGGCCGAGCTCGTGGTCGGCGACCTCGTGCTCAACGCGGACACCCGGGAGGTGCGCCGCGGCGGGGAGGAGATCACCCTGACCGCCACCCAGTTCGACCTGCTGCGCTGCCTGATGGACAACGCGCGCCGGGTGCTCAGCAAGGCCCAGATCCTCGAGCAGGTGTGGGGCTACGACTTCGGCGGGCAGACCAACGTGGTGGAGCTCTACATCTCCTACCTGCGCAAGAGGATCGACGCCGGGCGCAGCCCCATGATCCACACGGTGCGGGGCGCCGGGTACGTGCTCAAGCCGGCCGAGTGAGCAGGGCGGGCGCACGACGGGCACGGGGTGAGCGAACGGTGAGCGGGACGGGACGGGCGGCGGCGCTGCAGCTGCGCACGAAGCTGCTGCTGACGGTCCTCGCGCTGCTGACGCTCGCCTGCGCCGCCGTCGGCGTGCTGGGCCACGCCGCGCTGAGCGTCTCGCTGGGCGAGCAGCTGGACCGCCAGGTGCGGGACGCCTCCTACCGCACGATCGAGTACGGGGTGCGGGCCTCCGCCGGGCCCTCGGAGGAGCTCGAGGCCATGATGGACGTCCCCGCGCAGGGCGCCGGGACGATCAACGCCCGCATCGTGGACGGCGCGGTGGTCCGGGCGGGGCTGTTCGCGCCCGACGGGTCCCGGCGCGCCCTGGCGGACGAGGACCGGGCGCGGATCGAGGCCCTCGTCGAGGAGCTGGGCGCGCGCTCGGACGAGGACGGGGGCGCCCAGTGGGGGCCCGTGGACGTGGACCTGGCCGAGGGCGGGTACCGGGTGCTGCTCGTCGACGACCCGTGGGACTGGGGCCTCGTGCTGACGGGGCTGCCGCTGGCGGACAAGGAGCAGACGCTGCGCCGGTTCGGGGTGAGCACCGCCGCGATCTCCACGGGGGCCCTGGCCGTCACCGGGCTGTCCGGCCTGGTGGTCATCCGGCGCACGCTGCGCCCGGTGGAGCGGCTCTCCGACGTGGCGACCCGGATCTCCGAGCTCGACCTCGACCGCGGGGAGGTGGTCCTGCCGGTGGCGGCGGTGGCCCCGGCGGCCCACCCGGACACGGAGGTCGGCCGGCTCGGCCACGCCTTCTCCCGGATGCTGGACAACGTCGCCCACGCCCTGGCCACCCGGCAGCGCAGCGAGACGCGGGTGCGCCGCTTCGTGGCCGACGCCAGCCACGAGCTGCGCACCCCACTGGCCAGCATCCGCGGCTACGCGGAGCTGATCCGGCTCACCGAGCCGATGAGCGAGCAGGGCCGCAGGTCCCTGTCCCGGGTGGAGTCGGAGTCCGAGCGGATGACCGCCCTCGTGGAGGACCTGCTCCTGCTCGCCCGCCTCGACGAGGGCCGCCCCGTGGTGCCCGAGGACGTCGACCTGCTGGAGCTGGTCGTCGAGACCGTCAGCGACCGCCGGGTCACCGCCCCCGGCCACGACTGGCGGCTGGAGCTGCCCGACGAGCCCGTCGTCGTCCGGGGCGACCCGGCCCAGCTGCGCCAGGTGCTCATCAACCTGCTGTCCAACGCCCACCAGCACACGCCGGCGGGGACCACGGTCACCACCTCGCTGGGCACCGGGCCCGGCCCCGAGGCGGTGCTCACGGTGGCCGACGACGGACCGGGCATCGGCGCGGCGTTCCAGGAGCACATCTTCTCCCGCTTCGCCCGGGAGGACGATGCCCGCTCCGGCGGCTCGGGGGGCGTGGGCCTGGGGCTGTCCATCGTGGAGGCCATCGTGCAGGCCCACCACGGCCGGGTGCGGGTGCGCAGCGTGCCGGGCTCGACCTGGTTCACCGTCCACCTGCCCCTCGCCGCGGACTGAGCCGGCGGCGGCTTGCCCCGCGGGCCCCGGGGCCCTTTAATGAACGGGTCAGGAACCGTCGGCACGGACGGCCGCGCCGATCCCGTGCCGAAACCCGCAACGCCGCGTCCGGGGTCCGTAGCGTGCCGTGTGCTGGGTTTCCCCGAGCGGTTCCGCCGGGGCCGCGGACGCGCACCGACGTCCGGAGGAACCCCCCGTGAACGCACTCCCCACCGCCCCGTTCACCGCCTCCCTGCCGCGCATCGGCAGCGCCGACGCGCCCGCCCAGCCCGTCGACCAGCTCCGCATCCCGCACCAGGCCGTGATCTTCGACATGGACGGCGTGGTCACCGACACCGCCGCCGTGCACGCCGCCGCCTGGAAGACCCTCTTCGACGGGATTCTGGCCGACGACCGGCTCGAGCCGGCGGAGGACGGCGTGGGGGTGGACCGGCGGAGCTTCGACGAGGACGCCGACTACCGCCACTACGTGGACGGCCGGCGGCGGGAGGATGGCATCCGCACCCTGCTCGCCGCCCGCGGCGCCCGCCTGCCCGAGGGCGACGAGACCCCGGGGGCGTGGTCGGTGCAGGGCCAGGCGGCGCTGAAGAACACCTACTTCCAGGAGGCCCTGGAGATCAGGGGCGTGCGGGTCTTCGAGAAGACGGTGGCGCTCATCGAGCGCCTGCGGGCCGCCGGGGTGCCGGTGGGCCTCGTGACGGCCAGCCGCAACAGCGTCCCGGTGCTCGCCGCGGCCGGCCTCCAGGACGCCTTCGACATCATCGTGGACGGGCACTTCGCCGCCGAGCACGGCCTGCCCGGCAAGCCCGCCCCGGACACCTTCCTCACCTGCGCCCGGATGCTGGGCGTGGACCCGGCCCGGTCCGTGGTGATCGAGGACGCCGTGTCCGGGGTCCAGGCCGCCGCGGCGGGCGGCTTCGGCACCGTGGTGGGGATCCGCCGGCACGGCGAGCGCAGGGACCTGTTCCGGGCCGGCGCCACGACGGTGCTCAACGACGTGGGCGAGCTGGACCTCGGCGCCCGCCGCGACGACCCGTGGAAGCTGGTGTTCGAGGGCTTCGACCCGGCGACGGAGGTCCGGCGGGAGACGCTGCTGACCCTGACCAACGGCTACATGGGCGTGCGCGGGTCCGCCTGCGAGTTCCCGGCCAACGGGGTGCACTACCCCGGCAACTACCTGGCCGGGGTCTTCAACCGGGTGGTCAGCCACCTCAGCGGCCGCGACGTGGAGCACGAGTCCATGGTCAACGCCCCCAACTGGACGCACCTGGACCTGCGCATCTCCGGCGGCGACTGGTGGTCCGAGGGCGGGCTGCGCCCCTCCGAGGAGCGCACCGAGCTGGACCTGCGCCGCGGCCTGCTCATCCGCTCCCTCGTGCTGACCGACCTCAACGGCGACCGCGGGGAGGACGGCTCCCGCGCCCGCCTGGAGATCGTCCAGCGCCGCCTCGTCTCGCTGCGCTACCGGCACCTGGGCGCGCAGGAGACCACGGTGACCGCCCGCGGCTTCTCCGGGCGCCTGCACCTGCGCACGGGCATCGACCCCAGCGTCCGCAACACGGGGGTGGCGGAGTACCAGGACCTCAACGACCACCACCTGGTGGACCTGGAGTCCACGTCGCTGCCCGACGACCACGAGACCCTGCTCTCGCACGTGCGCACCACGCAGTCCAAGATCGAGATCACCTCGGCGCAGCGCACCACGATCGAGGGCGGCCAGAACGTGCGGGAGCGCCGGGAGATCCGCCCCGGCGGCACGGAGTTCCGCCGCCACCAGGTCAACATCGCCGACGGGCGGCCGGTGATCATCGACTCCACCACCGCGGTCGTCACCAGCCGCGACGCCGCGATCGGCTCCCCCCGCGAGGGGGCCCTCGCCGAGCTGGACCGCAGCCCCAGCGGCGTGCGGGGCCTGCTGCCCTCGCACGAGGTCGAGTGGTCCCTGCTGTGGGACCGCTACGACGTGGACGTGTGCCCGGACCCCACGGAGCTGACCCCCGAGCTGCTCCTCACCCAGCTGGCGCTGCGGGTGCACCTGTTCCACGTGTCCCAGACCCTCGCCCCCCACATGTCGCTGCGCGACGCCGGGGTGCCGGCGCGCGGCCTGCACGGCGAGGGCTACCGCGGGCACATCTTCTGGGACGAGCTCTACATCCTGCCGGTGGTCAACCTGCGCCAGCCGCAGGTGACGCGCTCGCTGCTGTCCTACCGGTGGCGCCGGCTGCCCATGGCCAAGCACCGCGCCATGGAGTTCGGTCTCGAGGGCGCGGCGTTCCCCTGGCAGTCCGGCTCGGACGGCCGGGAGGAGACCCCGCCGGAGCTGTTCAACCACCACTCCAACCGGTGGCTGCCGGACAACTCGTGGCGGCAGTTCCACGTGGGCCTCGCGATCGCCCACAACGCCTGGATCTACTACGAGACCACCGGCGACGTCGACTGGCTGGCCGGCCAGGGGGCCGAGCTGATCATCGGCATCACCCGGCTCTTCGCGTCCCTGACCGACTACGACCCCGCGGACGGCCGCTACCACATCGCCGGGGTGATGGGACCGGACGAGTACCACGACGGCCCCCGCGGCCAGCACGGCGGCGGACTCAAGGACAACGCCTACACGAACGTGCTGGCGGCCTGGCTCTTCCGGCACAGCGCCCACATCTTCCACCACATGGTCGAGCACCAGCGCGAGGAGCTCTCCGCCCGCTTCGACCTCTCGGCCGAGGAGGTGGGGACCTGGCAGCAGATGTCGGAGCGGATGTTCGTGCCGTTCAACAAGGACGGCACCATCAGCCAGTTCCACGGCTACGACGACCTGGACGAGCTGGACTGGGAGTTCTACCGGGCCAAGTACCGCAACATCGGCCGCCTCGACCTCCTGCTGGAGAACGAGGGCGACATGACCAACAACTACAAGCTCGCCAAGCAGGCGGACACGATCATGCTCGTCTACCTGTTCGGCCCCGACGGCCTCGTGGAGGAGCTCGGGCGGATGGGCTACGAGGTGGACCACGCCGCCATCGAGCGCACCGTGGACTTCTACATCGCGCGGTCCTCGCACGGGTCCTCGCTCTCCCGGGTGGTCAACGCCTCGGTGCTCGCCTGGCTGAACCCGGACCGGTCGTGGTCGGCCTTCCAGGACGCGCTGCTGATCGACCTGGACGACACCCAGGGCGGGACCACGGGCGAGGGGATCCACCTCGGCGCCATGGCCGGTTCCGTGGACGTCGTCACCCGGGCCTACGCGGGCCTGCGCGTGCGCGGCGAGTGGCTGGAGTTCGACCCCGCGCTGCCGAGCCAGCTGGAGCGGGTCTCGTTCACCGTGCTCTACCGGGGCCAGGTGATCCGGGTCTGCATCGACCACCACGTCCTCGAGCTCGAGGGCACCTCGCGCCGGGCCGGCAACGTCACGATCCACGTGCACGGGGCGGAGTACGTGCTCAAGGGCGGGCAGAAGATCCGGGTCGCGATCCGGCAGCGCCACCCGCTCGGCGCGCTCCCGGCGGGGTCGCGGACGGCCTGAGCCGCAGCGGCCGCGCTGGTCCTTCCCCACGCCGGGCACACGCCCCGGATCGCCGCCTCCGCCTTCGTGGCGCCGACCGCCACGGTGGTCGGCGACGTGGAGCTGGCCCCCGGCTCCGGCGTCTTCTACGGCGCCACGGTGCGCGGGGACCGCTCCCCCGTGCGGCTGGGGGCGGGCTCGAACCTCCAGGACAACGTGGTGGTCCACTCCGACCCCGAGCACCCCTGCACGATCGGGGCCGGCGTCAGCGTGGGCCACGGCGCCGTGGTCCACGGCTGCACGGTGGAGGACGAGGTCCTGGTGGGCATGAACGCGACCGTCCTCAACGGCGCCGTCATCGGCTCCGGGTCCCTGGTCGCCGCCGGCGCGGTGGTCCTCGAGGGCACCGTGGTGCCGCCGGGCTCGCTCGTGGCCGGGGTCCCCGCCAGGGTCCGCCGCGAGCTCACCGGGGCGGAGCGCGAGAAGGTGCGCGCCAACGCCCGCACCTACGTGCAGCTCTCCGCCGAGCACCGCGAGCTCAACGCCTGAGCCCGGCCGGTCACTGGGCCGCGAGGGTGCGAGCGTAGTCCAGGTAGGCGTCGTGGTCGAAGCCGGGCAGCAGGCACGACTGCACCACGTAGCCCTGCAGCACGGAGAGGATGGCCTGGGCGAACATCGCGACCCACTCGCGGGAGCGCTCCGGGTCCAGGCCGAGCTCCTCGGCGGCCCACCGGCCGTAGCGCTCCTCGACCCGCGCGCGCACCCGTGCGAGGTGCTCCCCGGCCACCGCCGCCAGGGCCGGCTCGCTCACGGCCTCGCCCCACGTGATGAGCAGCAGCCGCGTGGCGTCCGGGTCCGCGGCGAGCCGCTCCAGCAGCTCGGCCACCCATCCGGCCGGGTCCGCGCCGGGGTCCTCCGGCGCCGGGCGCCCGGCCGCCGCGGCCCGTGACGGGCCCGCGGCCGGCGGCGCGCCCTCGTCCACGGTCGGCGGCGCGTCCTCGTCGACGGCGAGGACGCGGTCCAGGGCCGCCCGCGCGGACGCGACCACGAGCTCGTGCTTGGACGGGAAGTGGTTGTACAGCGCCCCGGCGGAGAGCCCCGTCGCCGCGATGATCCGGTGCATCGACGCCCCGCCGAAGCCGTGCTCCAGGAAGCAGCGGCTGGCCGCCGCCACGATCTCGCGGCGGCGCTCGTCCTTGTACTGCTGGCTGACCCGAGGCACGCCGCCAGTCTAGGCGACGAACGGTCGTTCGCTTCGGGACCCGGGGGCCTCGGCCCGCCCGGCCGGGGCGTGGCAGAATGCGCCCATGCCTGCCGCGACCCTCCCGCCCTTCGTCGACGCCGCCCTCGACGCCGCCCACCTGGACGCCCCGCTCACGGCGACGGGCCGCACGCTCGGCTGGGGCGTGGTCAGCACGGCCGACATCGCCGAGAAGGTGGTCCCGGACATCGCCGCCCTCCCGGACGCCCGGCTCGTCGCCGTGAGCTCCCGCGACCAGCACCGCGCCGAGGACTTCGCCCGCCGGCACGGGGTGGAGCGGGCGTACGGGAACACCGCGGCCGGCACGGGCCTGGAGCGCCTCGCGGCCGACCCGGACGTGGAGGTGGTCTACGTGGCCACGCCCCACGGCTACCACCACCGGGACGTGTCCGCGCTGCTGCGCGCAGGCAAGCACGTGGTGTGCGAGAAGGCCCTGGCGATGACCGCCGCGGAGGTCCGCGACCTCCTGGAGCTGGCGCGCGCGCACGGGGTGTTCCTCATGGAGGCCGTCTGGACCCGGATGACCCCCGGCTTCCGCACGGCGATGCGCTGGATCCGGGCGGGGCGGCTGGGCCGGGTGCGCTCGGTCGAGGCCTCGATCGGCACCCACCGCCCGGTGGACCCCGGCCACCGGCTCTTCCGCAACGCCGACGGCGGCGGGGTGCTCCTGGACATGATGGTCTATCCGCTGACCTGGACCGGGGCCGTGCTGGGCGCCCCGCAGCGCTGGACGGCCCAGGCCGAGCTCGGCGCCACGGCCGTGGACCTGGACACCGCCCTGACCCTGGACTTCGGGCACGGCCGGGGCCACGTGAGCGGCACCCTCTCCAGCACCGTGCCGCACCAGGTCACCGTGAGCGGCACGCACGGCTGGCTGCGCGTGGACGGGCGGATCAACTGCCCCACCACCCTGGTGCTGCAGAGCGCCGACGGCGCGCGCCGGGGCGCCGCCCCGGTCGTGGAGCAGGTGGCGGTGACCGGCGCCGGGTACGTCTACGAGATGCGCGAGGCCACCCGGTGCATCCAGCAGGGGCTGCCGGAGTCGCCCGTGATGCCCTGGGCCGACTCCCTGGAGCTGGTCGAGCTCTTCGACCGGGTCCGTGAGCGGATCGGGGTGGAGTACCCCAACGACCGCCGCTGAGGGTCGCGCCGGCGCCGCCGGCGTCCGGGTTCGCCCTCGGCGATCGAGCGTCGCAGCCGTTGAACCCCGCCCCGCGGCGGGGCTATCATCGATCCTGGTTGAGCCGGTATGACTCAACTAAATGTCAAAGGCACTGCTCATGTAGTTGAGGAGATGATGGACGTGGCCACGATGTTCACGCCGTTCAACGATTTCGACCGCCTCGCCGCCTCGCTGTTCGCCCGCCAGGGCCTGCGCGAGATGCCCATGGACCTCTACCGGGACGGCGACCGCTACATTCTGCGGGCCGATCTGCCGGGCATCGACCCGGAGAGCGTCGACGTCGACGTGGACGGCCAGCTGCTGACCATCCGGGCCGAGCGGAAGCTGCCCGAGGTCCGGGACGTCCAGTGGATCACCCGGGAGCGGCAGAGCTCCTCGTTCGTGCGCCAGCTCAACCTCGGCCAGGGCATTGACATCCAGGGCATCGCCGCGAGCTACGACAACGGCGTGCTCACGGTGACCATCCCGGTCTCCGCGCAGGCCAAGCCGCGCAAGATCCAGGTGGTCTCCGGCCAGGGCGAGCAGCAGGCCCTGGGCGAGGGCACGGAGGGCGACCGCGTGATCGGCGAGGGCGAGCTCGTCAACGGCACCCGCTCGACCCAGCCCACCGAGGGCTGATCTCGGCGGTCCCGGCGCGCGGGCGCCCGGGCACCGCCGCGGCCGCGGGCCCGTTCCTCCCGGGGAGCGGGCCTGCGGCCGTGTCCGGCGGCGTCCACGGGCGGGCGCCGGTCACCGGGGCGGGCGCGGGCTCGGGTATCTTGGCACCAGGACACACCGACCCGCATCCGTCGACACACATGGGAGACAGCCCGCACATGGCAAAGATCATCTACACCCGCACCGACGAGGCGCCCCTGCTCGCCACCTACTCCCTCAAGCCCGTCATCGAGGCCTACGCCTCGACCGCCGGCGTCGAGGTCGAGACCCGGGACATCTCCCTGGCCGGGCGCATCCTCGCGGCCTTCAGCGACCGGCTGCCCCAGGAGCAGCGGGTCGACGACGCCCTCGCCGAGCTGGGCGACCTGGCGAAGACGCCCGAGGCCAACATCATCAAGCTCCCCAACATCTCCGCCTCCGTGCCGCAGCTCAAGGCCGCGGTGCGGGAGCTGCAGGAGCAGGGCTTCGCGCTGCCGGACTACCCGGACGAGCCGGAGACCGACGAGCAGAAGGACGCCCGGGCCCGCTACGACAAGATCAAGGGCTCCGCCGTGAACCCGGTCCTGCGCGAGGGCAACTCCGACCGGCGCGCCCCCGCCTCGGTGAAGAGCTACGCCCGCAAGAACCCGCACCGGATGGGCGAGTGGTCCGCGGACTCCCGGACCAACGTGGCCACCATGGCCGCCGACGACTTCCGCGCCAACGAGAAGTCCGTGGTCGTCGACTCCGACGACACGCTCCGGATCCGCCTGGTGGGCGAGGACGGCAGCACCACGGTGCTCAAGGAGTCTGTGCCCGTCCTCGCCGGCGAGGTCGTCGACGCCACCGTGATGCGCGCCGCCGCCCTGGACGCCTTCCTCGCGGAGCAGGTCCAGCGGGCCAAGCAGGAGGGCGTGCTGTTCTCCGTGCACCTCAAGGCCACCATGATGAAGGTCTCCGACCCCATCATCTTCGGCCACGTGATCAAGGCGTTCTTCCCGGAGGTCTTCTCCGCCTACGGCGCCCAGCTGGAGGAGGCCGGCCTGTCCCCGAACAACGGGCTCGCCGCGATCCTCAACGGCCTCGACGCCCTCCCCGCCGACGTCCGCGAGGACGTGCGGACCGCGCTCGACAAGGGCCTCGCCGAGGGCCCGGAGCTGGCCATGGTGAACTCCGACAAGGGCATCACCAACCTGCACGTGCCCTCGGACATCATCGTGGACGCCTCGATGCCGGCCATGATCCGCTCCTCCGGGCACATGTGGGGCCCGGACGGCGAGGAGGCCGACACCCTGGCCGTGCTGCCGGACAGCTCCTACGCCGGGATCTACCAGGTCGTGATCGACGACTGCCGCGCCCACGGCGCCTTCGACCCGCGCACCATGGGCTCCGTCCCGAATGTAGGGCTCATGGCGATGAAGGCCGAGGAGTACGGCTCCCACGACAAGACGTTCGAGATCCCCGCGAAGGGCACCGTCCAGCTCGTCGACTCCTCCGGCGCCGTCCTGCTCGAGCACGAGGTCTTCCCCGGCGACATCTGGCGCGCCTGCCAGACCAAGGACGTCGCGATCCGGGACTGGGTCAAGCTGGCGGTGACCCGCGCCCGGGCCTCCGCGACGCCGGCCGTGTTCTGGCTGGACCGCACCCGCGCCCACGACACCAACCTCGTCGCCAAGGTCGAGCAGTACCTCGCGGAGCACGACACCGAGGGCCTGCAGATCGAGATCATGTCCCCCGTGGAGGCCACCGCCTTCTCCATCGAGCGGATCCGCCGCGGCGAGGACACCATCTCCGTCACCGGCAACGTGCTGCGCGACTACCTGACCGACCTGTTCCCCATCCTGGAGCTGGGCACCTCCGCGAAGATGCTCTCCGTGGTCCCGCTCATCAACGGCGGCGGCCTCTTCGAGACCGGCGCCGGCGGGTCCGCCCCCAAGCACGTCCAGCAGCTGGTCGAGGAGAACCACCTGCGCTGGGACAGCCTGGGCGAGTTCCTCGCCCTGGCCGCGAGCCTGGAGCACCTGGCCACCACGGCGGACAACGCCCGGGCCCGGATCCTCGGCGCGTGCCTGGACCGCGCCACCGGCACCTTCCTCGAGGAGAACAAGTCCCCGAGCCGGAAGGTCGGGGAGATCGACAACCGCGGCAGCCACTTCTACCTGGCCCTGTACTGGGCCCAGGAGCTGGCCGGCCAGGACGAGGACGCCGAGCTGGCCCAGGCCTTCACGTCCGTGGCGGAGCAGCTGGCCGCCCACGAGGACGCGATCAACGAGGAGCTGCTCTCCGTGCAGGGCCGCCCGGCGGACATCGGGGGGTACTACCGCCCGGACGACGCCAAGACGTCCGCGGTGATGCGCCCCTCCGAGACCCTCAACCGGGTGCTCGCCTCGCTGTCCGTGTGAGCCGGTCCCGCGCCGGACGCCCCCGGGCGGCCGGCGGGCACGGCAACGGCCGCACCCCTGAGGGGTGCGGCCGTTGCCGTGCCCGGCGCCGCCGCGCCGGGCGGCGGATCAGTGGAAGAAGTGCCGCGCCCCGGTGAAGTACATGGTCACGCCGGCGGCCTCGGCCGCGGCCACGACCTCCTCGTCCCGGATCGACCCGCCGGGCTGGACGACGGCGCGCACGCCGGCGTCGAGCAGCACCTGCAGCCCGTCCGCGAAGGGGAAGAACGCGTCCGACGCCGCCACGGACCCGTGCGCGCGCTCCGCGCCGTCCTCGCCGAGGCTGTTCGCGCGCTCGACGGAGAGTTTGCAGGAGTCCACCCGGTTGACCTGGCCCATGCCGATGCCCACCGAGGCGCCCTGCTCGGCGAGCAGGATCGCGTTGGACTTCACGGCCCGCAGCGCCTTCCACGCGAAGGCGAGGTCGGCCAGCGTCCGCTCGTCGGCCGGCGCCCCGGCGGCGAGGGTCCAGGCGGCGGGGTCGTCGCCGGCGGCGTCGAGCCGGTCGGCGACCTGGAGGAGGGCCCCGCCGGAGACCTGCCGGTACTCGAGGGCGTCGCGGGCGAAGCCCTCGGGCAGCTCGAGCAGGCGGATGTTCTTCCGGGCCTGCAGGATCTCCAGGGCCTCGGGCTCGAAGCCGGGGGCCACGACGACCTCCGTGAAGATGTCCTTGACCGTCTCCGCCATCGCCCGGGTCACCGTCCGGTTCGCAGCGATCACGCCGCCGTAGGCGGAGAGCGGGTCGCACGCGTGAGCCTTGCGGTGGGCGTCGGCGATGGGGTCCTCGGCGCCGGGGGTGGCCACCGCGATGCCGCACGGGTTGTTGTGCTTGACCACGGCCACGGCCGGCTCGTCGAAGTCGTAGGCGGCGCGCAGGGCGGCGTCGGCGTCCACGTAGTTGTTGTAGGACATCTCCTTGCCGTGCAGCTGGTCCGCCTGGGCGATGCCGGGGGCGGCCGCCTCGTCGACGTACAGGGCGCCCTTCTGGTGCGGGTTCTCGCCGTAGCGCAGGGAGGCGGAACGCTCGAGGGCCAGCCCCGCGTAGGGCGGCCAGAAGGCGGCGTCCTCGTCCTGCTCGAACTGCTGGGCCGTCCACGTGGCCACGGCCGTGTCGTAGGCGGCGGTGTGGGCGAAGGCCGCGGCGGCCAGCCGGCGCCGGGCCGCGAGGTCGAACCCGCCGGCGCCGGCGGCCTCGACCACCGCGCCGTAGGAGGCGGGGTCCACCACCACGGACACGGCCGCGTGGTTCTTCGCGGCCGCGCGCACCATGGAGGGGCCGCCGATGTCGATCTGCTCGACCACCTCGTCCTGGCCGGCCCCGGAGCGCACGGTGTCCACGAACGGGTAGAGGTTCACGACCACGAGGTCGAACGGCTCGATGCCCAGCTGCGCGAGCTGGTCCACGTGCTCCTGCTTGCGGCGGTCCGCGAGGATCCCGGCGTGCACGCGCGGGTGCAGGGTCTTCACCCGCCCGTCCAGGCACTCCTGGAAGCCGGTGACCTCGGAGACCTCGGTCACCGGCACGCCCGCCTCCGCGATCCGGCGCGCGGTCGAGCCGGTGGAGACGATGGCCACCCCGGCCTCGTGCAGACCGCGGGCCAGGTCGTCCAGTCCGGTCTTGTCGTAGACGGACACCAGGGCCCGTCGGATGGGCACGCGGTCAAGTCGGATGGGGCTCACAGATTCTCCAAGCGTCGGGATCGGGGCTGCCGGCGGACACCGCCGGGGACCATTTTACGGACCCGCGACGCGACGCCCCGCCGTGCCGCCCGACCGTGCTGCCCGACCGTGCTGGCGGCCCCGTCCGCGGGCGCCGCGCCCGGCGGCTCAGCGCGCCGGGACGGAGCGGGCGAGCAGGCCCAGGGTGTCCACGAGCAGCTCCCGCTCGGCGGCCTTGATCCGCTCGTGCAGGCGCTCCTGCGTGTCCTCCTCCTGCACCGGCACCGCCGCCTGGGCGAGGATCGGGCCGGCGTCGACGTCGGCCACGACCTCGTGGACGGTCACCCCGGTGACCTTGACCCCGTGGGCGAGGGCGTCCCGGACCGCGTGCGCCCCGGGGAAGGAGGGCAGCAGGGACGGGTGGGTGTTGACGATCCGGCCGCGGAACGCCTCGACGAACTCGGCGTCCACGATCCGCATGAACCCGGCGAAGAGCACCCGGTCGGGGGCGTGGGCGGCGACCGCCTCCTGCAGGGCCCGGTTCCACCGCGCCCGGTCGGGGTGGTCCGCGGGCCGGACGAGGAAGGTGGTGATCCCGGCCGCCTCCGCGCGCTCGAGCCCGCGGCAGGGCGTGTCCGCCCCCACGGCCGCGATCTCGACGTCGATCCGGCCCGCGCCGACGGCGTCGAGGACCGCCTGCAGGTTGGTGCCGGAACCGGAGACCATGACCACGATGCGCATGGGCTCGAGTCTAGTCGGGCCGCGCGGGGCGGTCCGGACGGTGCCCTAGAGTGGGGTGCATGACCCCTCCCCGCCCGCATCCCGAGCCGGCCCCCGCGGACGCCCGGCGTGCCGCCACGACCCGCACGGCGGGAGCCGCGCTGGTGTGCGCGGCGGTGGCCCTCGTGCTGGTGGGCTCCGGGCTGTGGCCGACGGTGGGCGGGCTCGTCGCCGCGGCGGCCGGGCTCGGCCTGGGCATCGCGGCGCTCGCGCGCTCGCGCGGCGCCGGCCGGCGTGCGCTGCTGGTGGTGAGCGCGGTCGCCGCGATCGTGCTGGGCGCCCTGGGCCTGGCCACCGGCGGGGCCCGGCTGCTGCTGTGGCCGGTGGCCGAGGCCTACCAGCAGTGCGTGTCCAGCACGCTGACCCTCTCGGGGACGGCGCAGTGCCAGCAGCAGCTCGAGGACGGGATCTGGAGCTATCTCTCCGGGGACCCCGGGGCCTCGGGAGGCGCCGCGGGCGCGTCCACGTCGAACGCCCCGACCGGCTCCGGGTCCTCCGCGTCGGCCACGCCGCGCCCCTGAGCCGCGCTGCCGCCCGCTCCTCCCGCCGGGCCGGCCGAGCGCATGGCCCGCCGCGCCGCGGCCTCGGCCCGGCGGCGCCGGCGGGCCTCCCGCCGGCCCGCCCGGCCGTGGTCCGCACCGGGCCCGTGGCCGGGCCCCGCTCCGGCGGCGCCCAGCGGCGCGAACGGCGGCTCCCGCTCCAGCCACGGGCCCACCAGGCAGCCCACCGCCGCCCCCACGGCGACCTCCGCCCCGAACCACAGCAGCACGTCCGGCCCGTCCGGGCCGATCACCGTGAGCCGGCCCAGCCCGAGCGAGCCCTGCGCCAGCAGGCTGAGCAGCATCGCCAGCACGCCGGCGACCGCGCCGACGAACAGCCCGGTCAGCAGCGTGGAGAGCGGGAAGGTGATCCAGCGGGCCGGCAGCCGGATGGCCATCCAGTCGTCGAGGTGGTTCTCGCCCTCCCGCACGAACCACCAGCCGGCGAGCACCCCGGCCAGGACCGGCAGCACGACCACGACCGCCGACCAGGACGGCAGCTCGCCGGGCGGCAGCGCGGCCAGGGCCGGGAGCAGCGGGACCGGCCCGGTCCGTGTGCCCAGCGGTGAGGCGTGCGTGCCCTCGCCCACCTCGAAGCCCGCGCCGGTGGCCCACGCGAGGGCGTAGACGGCGAGGTTCGGCAGGTAGCCCAGCTGCAGCCCCGTCAGGGCGGTGTCCCCCGGGGCCCCGGTGCCCAGCCGCTGGTAGACGTTGACCACGTCGTTCCAGTTCCACAGCAGCGCCGCGGCCAGCAGCGCCGCCCCGGCCCCGACCCCGGCGACGACCGCGACGAAGCCCGCCCGCAGCACCGCCCACACGTAGGAGCCGGCCCACCGCGAGTACTGGCTGGTCCGCTCGACCCACGCGGCGGCGTTGACGCCGATCAGCCCGGGCAGGGAGCGGGAGGCCCGGTACGCCCCGACGAACGCGCCCAGGGCCACCGGCACGAGGGGGAACACCGCGGCGGCGGCCGGCCCCGCCGAGACCTCTCCGGTCCCGAAGAGCAGCGCGGCCACGGCCCCCGCGGCGGAGTACACCGCGAGCCCGCTCAGGTACGGCTGCCAGAACTGCCCTTCCCAGCAGGCCCGGGCCAGCCGCCGGCCGGCGTGCCAGGCCAGTACGAAGGGCACGAGCGTCAGGCCCAGCGGGACGAGGGTGACGGCCCCGGTGGTCGCGGGCAGGCCGGCCCCGGGGTCCAGGGCCACCTGCAGCGGGGTGAGGTGGGCCAGCAGCCACACCTGGCCGGAGAGGACGAAGCTGCCGGTCAGCCCGAGCGAGTCGAAGCCGTCGGCGAGCCACACCATGAGCACGGTGAGCAGGATCAGCAGGTAGGAGACCACGGCCACGGAGCCGAGCTCCACCACGCCCTGCAGCCACAGCGGCATGGGCACGCCGCGGCGGTCGGCGGAGGGGGCGGGGGAGGAAGAGCCTTGGGAGTTCATCACCGTCCATCCTCCCACGCCGCCGGCGCCCGGGCCGAGGTTTCACGGGGCCTTCACCGGCGGGCCACGTGCCGATCCCCCCGCGGACGCCCGTGCCCGGAAGGCTCGGCGCCATGAGAGTCGCCGTGGTCGCCGAGCAGTTCCTCCCCCACCTCAACGGTGTCACCCACTCGGTCCTGCGGGTCGTCGAGCAGCTGGGCGCCCGGGGGCACGACGTGGTGGTCGTGGCGCCCTCCTACGCCCCCGCGCCGCTCGGGCGCCTGGCCGAGGACGTCGTCGAGGACCTCGACGGCGTGCCGGTGCACCGGCTGCCGGCCCTGCCGCTCACCGGCTATCCCGACGTGCGCGTGGCCGGCGGGACCGTGGCCCGGGTGCGCCGGCACCTGGAGCGGTTCCGCCCCGACGTCGTCCACGTCGCCTCCCCGTTCGTCCTGGGCCGGCGGGCGATCCTCGCGGCCCAGCAGCTCGGGGTGCCGGCCGTGGCCGTGTACCAGACGGACGTGCCCGGCTACACGGCGAAGTACGGGGCCCCCTTCCTCGAGCAGCTGCTGTGGGGGCACGTGCGGAGCATGCACAACGCCGCGACCCTGACCCTCGCCCCGTCCTCCTCGGCGGTGGGACAGCTCACCGCGCACGGGGTGCGCGACGTCCACCTGTGGCGGCGCGGGGTGGACACCGCCCGCTTCTGCCCGCGGCACCGCGACGAGCGGTGGCGGGCCGAGGTGGGGGGCGGCCGCCGGATCGTGGGCTACGTGGGCCGGATCGCCCCGGAGAAGCAGGTCGAGGACCTCGCCGCGGTCGCGGACCTGCCCGGCACCCGCCTCGTCGTCGTGGGCTCGGGACCGGAGGAGGAGGCGCTGCGGCGCCGCCTGCCGGGCGCGCACTTCACCGGCCGCCGCTCCGGGGCCGACCTCGCCCGCATCATGGCCTCCCTCGACGTGTTCGTGCACCCGGGCGAGTTCGAGACGTTCTGCCAGACCGTGCAGGAGGCCATGGCCTCCGGGGTGCCGGTGGTCGCCACGGGCCGGGGCGGCCCGGTGGACCTCGTCGACTCCTCCCGCACCGGCTGGCTCTATCCGCCCGGGGACCTCGCGGCGCTGCGCGGCCACGTGGCCGACCTGGTCGGCGACGAGGCCAAGCGGGCCGCCTTCGGGGCCGCCGCGCACGCCGCCGTGCAGGGGCGGACGTGGGACGTGCTGGTCGGGCAGCTGCTGGAGCACTACGACCGGGCCGTGGCGCTGGGCGCCCGCGCCCACGGTCCCCGCCACCGACGGACCGCCTGAGGCCTAGCCCCGGGCGGGGACCGCCTCCAGCACGGGAGCGCCCGTGCCGGCGTACCGTCCGGGCTCGGCGCTGAGCACCGTGAGCCCGTGCACCAGCGCGGTGGCGGCGGTCAGCCCGGCCACCGGATCGGCGGTCCCGGCGGCGCCGAGGGCGCCCCACGCCCTGCTCACGGCCGCGTCCACGGGCAGCACGCGGTCCGGGAAGCGCAGCTCCAGCTGCTCGGTCCACCGCGCCTCGTCGGGCCGGTCCGACAGCAGCTCCCCCAGCACCAGGGCGGACAGGAACAGCCGTCGGTGGCCGTGCCGGCGCAGGACCCCGGCGAGCTCGGGCGAGCGCTCCGGGGTGCGCACCCCGAGCAGCACGGATCGGTCCAGGAGCAGGTCCACGGGGTCGGTCCTCCGCCGGTCCTCAGGCCGCGGCGGCGAGGCGGCCGCGGGCGGGGGCCAGCAGGAAGTCCACGAACTCCGTGCGCGCCTGCACCACGCGGGCGTAGTCGTCGATGCTCATCGCCGCGCAGCCGAGCGCGGCCGGGGCGGCGGGACCGGGGGCCGGGCCGCCCGGGCGGGCGGCGACGATGGGAAGGGCGTCTGACATGACCGGGATCCTTCGGGCGCTCTTGCTCGCAGCGGGTGCCGCCACGGCGGCGATGCGAGCCGCTTCGTCATCCGAACCACCCGTGAACATGGGGTTGGTGCCCGGCCAAGTCGGAGCTTGTCGACCGGATCTCTTGAAGCTGCCCCCATTCAACCACATCGCCCCGGCCCGGTCCCGCCCGGCCGGGCGCGTGAGCCGGCATTCCCCGCCCCGTCACCGCGGCGACACCTCGCCGACACATCGCTGCGCTGGAATGGGCCCCGCGCACCCGGGCGAGCCCCGACATTACGGTTCGGTGACACCGGCCATGCCGGTCCTGTCGGTCTGTCGGAGGCGCGCGGTAGCCTGGAGCTGCTTCTCGAGATGCGGCGTCCGCGTGCTCGAACGGAGGGCGGACCGCCCTCCCGAGGGACCGCGGAGGGGCTCCGACCCGCTGCGCGCCAACCCGATGTTCCCGGGTGGATCGGATGACGAAGCGGCGGGCAACGACACCGGATGCCCGCAAGAACGTCAGGAGAAAACATGACCATGTCCGAAGAAAGAACACCCTCCACCGACCAGCGGGAGGAGTGGGTCGACGTCACCGTCACCGCCCTCCCCGATCTGCACCTCGTCCGGCTCACCTCGACCGACGGCGACGTGCAGGAGTACCTCAGCCCGGAGGCCGACGACCTCGCCGCCGCGGCGGAGCACGCTGCGGGCACCGCGCAATGGTGCGCGAAGTACCGCCAGCTCCTCGTCCCCGGCGCCCTGGCCGCGACCGGCCGGCACCCGTTCTTCAAGCTCCACCCCGCGTCCCTCCCGCTGTCGGCGTAGCCGGCGGGCGGGACACGGCGAAGGCCGCAGCCCGGCGGGCTGCGGCCTTCGCCGTGCGGTCGGCGCCCCCGCGGAACGGGTCCCGCGGGGGCAGCGCCTCACTCCAGCCCGTAGTCCCCGGGCGATCCCCAGCCCTCTCCCCCCGCCCCCTCGGCGGGGGCGTCCAGGTCCCACTCGGAGACCTCGAGCTCGAAGGGCACGGAGACGTCGAGCTCGGCGTCGGGGACCCGGTTCACCACGAAGGGGTCCTCCTCGTCCGGCGGGCGGGGCGGGACGGGACCGGTCATGCGCGCTCCTGCCGATTGCGGGGGTACGGCAGAACCGCCGCCGGGCGCAGGCCCGACGGCGGTTCTGGACGATCAACGGGCTCGTGGGCCCGGCGGAGCTAACGTCAGGAGATGACGGTGATGTTCGCGGCCTGGGGGCCCTTCGGGCCGTCCTGGGTCTCGAACTCGACGCGGTCGTTCTCGTTCAGGGAGCGGAAGCCGCTGGAGTTGATCGCGGAGAAGTGGGCGAAGACGTCCTTGGAGCCGTCCTCGGGGGTGATGAAGCCGAAGCCCTTGTCAGCGTTGAACCACTTGACGATACCGGTAGTCATGGTGAGACCTGATCTTTCGTGAGATGTACGTTTCCCGACGTTCGAGAAACACAGGAGTTGCGATGCGCGGAAAACGTCTTCTCAGAAAAACTGCTGCACCCGGATGGGCCGAACTGCTTGAAATACAAAAACGACAACCTCAACAACTCCGATCCACTCTACACGAGTTCCGGCGCCCCGCCACCCCCGCGGCGGCCGCCGCGGGGCGTTGCCGGGTCCGTGCCGCTCAGCCGGCCAGCAGCGCCTCGGCGACGTCCCGCAGCCGGGCCCGCTCCTGCTGGTCGGGGGCGAAGACGCCCGCGGCGTCGGCGAACCACACGCCGTCGGCCAGCAGCCGCACGGCCAGCAGCCGGCTCCGGTGCCCGGGGGGCAGGTCCTCGGGCAGGTCCACCCACGGCGTCACCCGTGCCACCCAGCGCTCCTTGAGCGTCGCGCGCAGCCGCTGGTCCGTGAGCATCACCAGATCCGTCTCGTCGACCTCCCCCGACAGGCACCAGTCCAGGTAGGCGCGCAGCCGCTCGTCGGCCGGCACCTGCTCCGGCGGGGCGCAGAGGCGGCGGGCCATCTGCGCGTCCCAGCCGTCCATCACCCGGTCCACCAGGGCCAGCATCAGGGCCTCCTTGGTGGGGAAGTGGTACATCACCCCGGGCTTGGTGAGGTCCGCCTGCCGCGCGGCCGACGCGAGGGAGACCGTGCCGCCGCTGCGGATGAGCTCGAGGGCGCCGTCGAGGATCCGCTCCCGGGAGGAATTGTTCATGGGAGGGACTTTACCAACCGGAAGGATGGTGTCACGATGTTGCGCACGGCCGGTGTGATCCGCAGCACCGCACCGGCCCACCACAGGAGGACGCCGTCCCACCCCGTCCGGTCCCCCCGGGACCGGTCACCGGGTGCGCTGCGCCCCGGACCACTCTCCACAGGAGGATCCGTCCCATGACCACTGCCGTGCACGACAGCACGTCCCGGAGTGATGCCCCCGCCGGCGCCCGGCGCCCCCGTCCGACCGTCAACCGGAGGGTGTTCGCCGGCTCGGCCGTCACCATCGTCCTGTTCTCCCTGTGGGCGATCCTCGCCCCCGACCAGGCGTCCGCGGCCATCAGCGCCGTGGTCGGCTGGATCGCGACCAACATGGGCTGGTTCTACGTCCTGACCGCCACCGTGGTGACGGTGTTCGTCCTGGTGGTGGCGTTCTCCCGCGAGGGGAGCATCAAGATGGGCCCCGACCACTCCAAGCCCCAGTACAACCTGTTCACCTGGACCGCGATGCTCTTCGCGGCCGGCATCGGCATCGACCTGCTGTTCTTCTCCGTGGCCGAGCCGGTCACCCAGTACTACGGCCCGCCCGCCGGGGACGGCGGCACGGCCGAGGCCACCCGCATGGCCGTGGTGTGGACGCTGTTCCACTACGGCGTCACGGGCTGGGCCATGTACGCCCTGATGGGCATGGCCTTCGGCTACTTCGCCTACCGGTGGAACATGCCCCTGAGCATCCGCTCGGCCCTCTATCCCCTGATCGGCAAGCGGGTGCAGGGACGCACGGGGGACGCCGTGGACATCGCGGCGCTGCTGGGGACGATCTTCGGCGTGGCCACCTCGCTGGGCATCGGCGTGGTGCAGCTAAACTACGGCCTGTACCTGCTGTTCGGGATCGAGGAGGGCGTCGCCGCGCAGATCGGGCTCATCGTCGTGGCCGTGGTGATGGCCACGGCCTCGTGCGTCTCGGGCGTGGACAAGGGCATCCGCCGGCTCTCCGAGCTCAACGTCCTCATGGCGGTGGCGCTGGTCGTCTGGGTGCTCCTCGCCGGCCGGACCTCGTTCCTGCTCGACGCCACGGTGCAGAACCTCGGCGACTACGTGGCCGCGCTGCCCGGGCTGACCCTGGACACCTTCGCCTACACCGGCGCGGCGGAGTGGATGGCGGGGTGGACCCTGTTCTTCTGGGCCTGGTGGATCGCCTGGGCGCCGTTCGTCGGGCTCTTCCTGGCCCGGATCTCCCGCGGGCGCACCCTGCGCGAGTTCGTGATCGCGACCCTGACCGTGCCGTTCCTGTTCATCCTCATCCTGGTCTCGGTCTTCGGCAACAGCGCCCTGGCGATCGTCACGGGAGGCGACGACGCCTTCGGCCAGGCCGCCATGAACACCCCCGAGCGGGCGTTCTACTCGCTGCTCGAGCAGTACCCCGGGGCGCCGGTGCTCATCGCGCTCGCCTCGCTCGCCGGGCTGCTGTTCTACGTCACCAGCGCCGACTCGGGCGCCCTGGTGATGTCCACGTTCACCTCGACCATCCAGGACCCCACCCAGGACGGGCCCAAGTGGCTGCGCGTCTTCTGGGCCGCGGCCACCGGTCTGCTGACCCTGGCGATGCTGCTCGTGGGCGGGGTCCCGACCCTGCAGGCGGCCACGCTGATCATCGGCCTGCCCTTCTCGATCGTGATGTACCTGATCATGATCGGGTTCTGGAAGGCGCTGCGCGCCGAGCGCTCCCAGCGCGAGGGGCGCAGCTCCACCCGCCGCTCCGCGGCCGCCTCCCGCATCCCCGGCCCGGACAGCCACTGGCGCCGCAGGCTCTCCCGGACCGGGTCGTTCCCGGGCCCCAAGGCCGTGCGCCGCTACGAGGACGAGGTGCTGGTGCCCGCGCTGACGGAGGTCGTCGAGGAGTTCCGGGCCCACGGGCGCGACGCCGGGCTGACCAGCTCGGTGGTCGGCTACCAGGACCTGTCCGAGCACACGCTGACCGTGCGCATGGGCGGGGACCGGGACTTCTGCTACCAGGTCTATCCGGTGGCCACCCCCGTGCCGGCCTTCGGCGGGCACCGCACCAACCCCGACTCGGACCTCTACTACCGCCTGGAGGTCTTCAACGAGACCGGCTCCCAGGGCACCGACGTCATGGACTGGTCCCACGAGCAGGTCATCAACGACGTCCTCGACAGCTGGGAGGCGCATCTGGCCTTCCTGAGCATCCACACCGGCCCGTCCGTCCTCCAGGACGGTGAGCAGGGCCACCCCGACTGGTCCACCGACATCCACGACGTGCCGACGGGGCAGCTCCCCGCGGTGCCGAAGGAGGCACACCCGTGAGCGAGACCCTGTTCATCGACGGACGCTGGGCGGCCGCCGCCGCCGGCGGCACCCGCACCATCGTCTGCCCCGCCGACGGCACCGAGGTCGGCGTCGTGGCCGAGGCCACGGCCGAGGACACCGAGCGCGCCATCGCCGCGGCCCGCCGCGCCTTCGACGACGGCCGCTGGTCCTCGGTGCCCGGCCCGCAGCGCGGGGACCTGCTGCTGCGGGTCGCCGCCCGCCTGCGCGAGCGCAAGGACGAGTTCGCCCGCGCCGAGTCCCTCGACACCGGCAAACGCCTGGTGGAGTCGGAGATCGACATGGACGACATCGCCGCCTGCTTCACGTGGTTCGGCAAGAACGCCGCCGAGCAGGCCGGCCGCGTCGTCGACGCCGGGGACCCGGCCGTGGTCTCCACGGTCGTCACCGAGCCGGTGGGCGTGTGCGGGATGATCACGCCCTGGAACTACCCGCTGCTGCAGGCGGCCTGGAAGATCGCCCCGGCGCTCGCCGCCGGGTGCACCTTCGTGCTCAAGCCCGCCGAGCTCACCCCGCACACGGCGATCCTGATGATGCAGGTCCTCCAGGAGGTCGGCCTGCCCGACGGCGTGGCGAACCTCGTGCTGGGCGCCGGCGCCGAGGCCGGCGCACCGCTGTCGAGCCACCCGGACGTGGACCTGGTCTCCTTCACCGGCGGGGTGCTCACCGGCCGGGCGGTCGCCGCCGCGGCCGCGCCCACCGTGAAGAAGATCGCCCTGGAGCTGGGCGGGAAGAACCCCAACGTGGTCTTCGCCGACGCCGACTTCGACGCCGCCGTGGACAACGCCCTCAACGGCGCGTTCGTGCACTCCGGCCAGGTCTGCTCCGCCGGGGCGCGGCTGGTGGTCGAGGAGTCGATCGCCGAGCGCTTCGTCGACGAGCTCGTCCGCCGCGCCGAGCGGATCCGGCTCGGCGGGCCCTTCGACGAGCAGGCCGAGACCGGCGCGCTGATCTCGGCCGCCCAGCGCGAGAAGGTGCACGCCTACGTCGAGCACGCCCGCGAGCAGGGCGCCCGGATCCGCACCGGCGGCGCGTTCGCCGCCGGGGCGTCCGCCGACGGCTCGCTGGACCTCGAGCAGGGCTTCTTCTACCGGCCCACGGTGATCGACCGCTGCACCCGCGAGATGGACTGCGTGCACGACGAGGCCTTCGGCCCCACCGTCACGGTCGAGACGTTCACGACCGAGGACGAGGCGGTCGCCATCGGCAACGACACCATCTACGGCCTCGCCGGGGCCGTGTGGACCTCCGACGCCGGACGCGCCCAGCGGGTCGCCGCCCGCCTGCGCCACGGCACGATCTGGATCAACGACTTCCACCCCTACCTGCCGCAGGCCGAGTGGGGCGGGATGAAGCAGTCCGGCATCGGCCGCGAGCTCGGCCCCACCGGCCTGGGCGAGTACCAGGAGCTCAAGCACGTCTACCAGAACACCGCCCCGGCCGTGACCGGCTGGTTCGCCGCGCACTGACCCGTGCCCGCCCCGGCGCCGTCGTCGCCCCTGGAGGACGACGGCGCCGCCGGGCCCGGGCACCCCTGAGACCACGAGACCCCGAGACGTCGAGGAGAGACATGAGCACGCCCAGCCCCACCCACGCCCCCGAGACCCCGCAGGAGTTCGACTACCTGGTCGTCGGCGGCGGCTCCGCCGGAGCCGTCGTCGCCGCGCGGCTCTCCGAGGACCCCGCCGTGACGGTCGGGCTCGTCGAGGCCGGCCCGCACGACCGGGGCATCGACGAGGTGCTCACCCTCAGCCGCTGGATGGAGCTGCTCGAGTCCGGCTACGACTGGGACTACCCGCTCGAGGAGCAGGAGAACGGCAACTCCTTCATGCGCATGGCCCGGGCCAAGGTGCTCGGCGGCTGCTCCTCCCACAACTCGTGCATCGCGTTCTGGGCCCCGGCCGAGGACCTCGACGAGTGGGAGGAGGTCCACGGCGCCGAGGGCTGGAACGCCGAGACCGCCTTCCGGCTCTACCAGAAGCTCGAGACCAACGACGACGAGGGCGCCCACCACGGCCACGACGGGCCCGTGCACCTCATGCAGATCCCCGACGCCGACCCCTGCGGCGTCGCGCTGCTGGAGGCCTGCGAGCAGGCCGGCATTCCCCGCACGCCGTTCAACACCGGCAAGACCGTGGTCGAGGGCGCGAACTTCTTCCAGATCAACCGCCGGCCCGACGGCACCCGCGCCTCGGCCTCGGTGTCCTACCTCCACCCCGCCGCGGACCGGGCGAACCTCACGGTCCTGCACTCCACCCAGGCCACGCGCGTGGTCGTGGAGGACGGCCGGGCCGTGGGCGTGGAGGTCGTCGACAACGCCTTCGGCACCGCGCGCACCGTGCGCGCCCGCCGGGAGGTGGTCGTCTCCGCCGGGGCCGTCGACACCCCCAAGCTGCTGATGCTCTCCGGGATCGGCCCCGCCGAGCACCTGCGCGAGGTCGGCGTGGACGTGCTCGTGGACTCCCCCGGCGTGGGCTCCCACCTGCAGGACCACCCCGAGGGCGTGATCCAGTGGGAGGCGAGGAAGCCGATGGTCACCGAGTCCACCCAGTGGTGGGAGGCCGGGATCTTCACCCGGATCGACCCCGACGGCGACCGGCCGGACCTGATGATGCACTACGGCTCCGTCAACTTCGACATGCACACCTACCGGCAGGGCTACCCCACCGCGGACAACGCCTTCTGCCTCACCCCCAACGTCACCCACGCCCGCTCCCGCGGCACCGTGCGGCTGCGCTCGCGGGACTTCCGGGACAAGCCGAAGGTCGACCCCCGGTACTTCACCGACCCCGAGGGCTACGACATGCGGATCATGACCGCCGGGATCCGCCGGGCCCGCGAGATCGTGGCGCAGTCCCCGCTGGCCGAGTGGGCCGGGCGGGAGCTGTTCCCGGGCGAGGACGTGCAGACGGACGAGGAGATCGCCGACTACGTGCGCCGCACCCACAACACCGTCTACCACCCGGCCGGCTCCTGCCGGATGGGCCCGGTGGACGACGCCATGTCCCCGCTCGACCCGCAGCTGCGGGTCAAGGGCGTGCGCGGGCTGCGGGTGGCCGACGCCTCGGTGATGCCGGAGCTGGTGACCGTCAACCCCAACATCACCGTCTACATGATCGGTGAGCGGGCCGCCGAGCTGATCGCCGCGGACGCCGTCGACCGGGCGGCCGCCGAGGACCGGGCGGCCGTGCCGACGGCCTAGCCGCGGACGGGAGCGGGCCCCGGGTCGTGAGACCCGGGGCCCGCCGCGCGGGAGCCGCTCAGCTCATCAGCTTGTCGACCAGCGCCTGGGCGAACTCCGGGGAGACGTCCCCGTAGTTCAGCGAGAAATCCTCGTCCACCTTCGCGGGCAGCAGCCCCGAGCACAGCACCGCGGCGCGGGCGTAGAGCCCGGCCAGCTCCGCCCCGATGGGCACGGACAGCAGCTCCAGCTCGGGGTCGTAGGAGACGATCGGCACCCCGGCCTGCCGGGCGGCGAGGTGCTTGCCGATCCCGGAGGCCACGAACCGCGCGTGGCCGGACTCGACGTCGGCCGGGGTGCGGAAGGCGTAGCGCGTCCGGTGGTGGTGGTTGATCCGGTACAGCCCCGGCCGGTTCCGGTCCTCGGTGGACTCCCAGGTGGCGTCCTCGGGCACGAACCGCTCGGCGACCCCGTTGTACTGCATCTCCGCGCGCCGCAGGTGCGCCTCGACCTCCGACAGCGGCGGCAGGGTCTCCAGCATCGCGGGCCCGGCGTCGAGCACCACGTCGCAGAAGCCCGCGGGCAGCGCCGCCTGCAGCCTCTCCAGGTCCACGTCCTGCAGCAGGGTCGTCCCGTGGTCCTCCGGGGAGAGCACCACCACGGAGGCCTCCTGCGCGGCGGCCGCCTCGGCCACCACGGACTCCTTCTCCGGCGTCCACCCGCCGGTGAGCAGCACGGAGCCGTCCACGAGCTGAGTGAGGGACGGCCCGCAGACCTGCCAGCGGCGCACGGTCCAGTGCTCGTCGCGGACCACCTCCAGGAAGCCCAGGGCCTGCAGGTGGCCCACGAACCACTCCTCGAACCGCTCCGAGTCCTCCAGCTGCCGGGCCAGGATCGACAGGCTGGAGCGCTTGCCCCCGCCCAGGAAGGTGAGGGCGTCGCGGAACGGCGCCCAGGACGTGGGGTACTCCCCCTCGTCGGGACCGATGAAGCGCAGCGCCTCCACGGACCCGGTGGAGGTGATCGCGGACGGCTTCGTGAGCCGCCCGGGATAGCGCTTCTGCAGCCCGCACTGGGCGCACTCCCCGAAGATCCAGGGCGCCTTCGCCTTCGGCTCCATGGCGGGCAGCACGATCCGGTGCCGGCCGGTGGCCAGGCAGGAGCGTCCCTCCGGCTCGGGCAGCACGTTGGTGCGCTCGAGCAGCAGCTGCCCCTCGGAGGAGTGCCAGCCAGGGGCACCCGGCACCTCGTGCGCCCCGGGCGCCGGGCGCGCGGGCAGGTTGTCGAAGGCGCCCTGCACGTAATGCTCGGGCAGCCGGCCCACGGTGGAGGCGGTGACCGGCCACAGCGGCTCGTCCGCCACGTGCACCATCTCCCCCTCGTAGCCGAGGGAGCGCTGGGTCAGGTAGAAGGACGAGTCCCGCAGCTTGAACTCCCGGCGCTGCCTGACCGTGCGCCCGGCCTTGAGCACCAGGGTGTAGTCGTTGGGCCGGAGCGTCCCGTCGGCCCGGGCCAGGGGCGTGCCCTGGAGGGAGATCTGGAACGGCGGCACCCGGGCCTCGGCCAGCTTCGCCTTCTCCAGCTTGAAGGAGTGCGGATTGCGCCACTCGCACTCCACGGTCAGTGGCACGTCGGAGTCCGAGGTGATCGTCACCTGCGGGGGCCGCTGCGTGGACCAGCGCACCACGTCGCCGGGGATGCGCAGCCCCCCGGAGAGGGTCACCGCCGGCACCAGCCGCGGCACGAGGCCGGAGAAGTTGTCGTTGGCGGTGAGCTCCGGGTTGCCCGCCCGCAGCACCTGCACGTCGTCGAACATCACCCAGCCCTCCGCGAGGCCGTGCGTGCCGGCCTCCACGAAGCGGTAGTCCGGGGACGCGGAGTCGTCGAGCACGCGCTTGATCTGGGCGATCCACTCCGGCTCGTCCCGGACCATGATCCGGCAGGGCCAGGCCGCGGGGATGTGGTCCACCGAGATGAAGGTGTCCGAGAACCCGTCCTTGGCGAAGACGACGACCGGCCGCGGATTGCGCTCAAAGCGCACGTCCCCGGCGCTGAGGCGCAGCGCCCCGCCGAGCAGCGTCCCCGGGTCCGTGCGGGCGGTGTAGGCCGACACGCCCAGGAAGGCGTCCCCGATGAAGGACAGGAACACGGTGCGGGGACCGGCGGTGGTCTCCAGCTCCACCTCCCGGCCGGACAGGAACCGCTTGGGCACCACGAAGCCGAGCTCGAACACAGGGTTGCCCACGTAGTCGGTGCTGTCCGTCAGGGACAGCGAGCACGACTTGACGGCGCTGCGGCCGGGGCCGCGGACGTGCGCGCGGACCTCGGCGCGGGCCTGCTCGCGGGACTGCTCCCACACGGCGAGCTCGGCCAGGGCGATCTCCAGTCCCGGCTCCCGGGTCAGCGGGTTCGCCCAGACCTGCTTCATGGCCTTCGAGGCCTTGGTCTCGGCCATGTCCAGCCAGAAGTCCAGGTAGACCCCCAGCTCGGCGGCGGAGAGGCCCTGGGCGGTGGTCATCCCCAAGTCCTCGAACATCCGGTGCAGCTGGCGGCGCTCCGCCTCCCCGAACATCGTCTGGGACAGCGCGAGCCCCACGGGCCGCTGGTTCACCGCGTAGGCCGTGGGCAGCCCGATCTCGCCGTCGCGCAGCTCCAGCCAGTAGCGCAGCGCGTCCCAGTACGCCTCGGTGTCCTTCTTGAACGAGGCCTCGAGGGCCTTGGCGTTGTCCGGGCCGGCCTGCAGCAGCACGGTCAGCGGCAGGAAGAAGGTCGAGACGGACTTGTTGCCCGTGCGCGCCGCGAGGGTGGACATGTGCCGCCCGGCGAGCGCGAACAGCGCCAGCAGCGCGACGACGGGCGGCGGCGGGATCTCCGCGATGGAGTCCAGGCTGCGGCGGGTGGCGCGGTACCACTGGCCGTTGAGGCGGTTGAAGACGTCGAACACGGAGCGCCGGCCGTCCCCGGTCACCAGCAGGGGGGTCACGGAGTCCGCGAGCGCCCGCAGCGCGGAGGGCCCGTCCAGCCCGCGCTCCTCGCCGATCGCGGCGAGGATCTTGTCGTCGAGGTCGAGGTAGATCAGCTCTCCCGCCCGCTCCGGGCCGAAGAAGGCCGCGCAGACGGCGTCGTTCCACCGGAGATAGGCGAGCTCCTCGGCACTGTCGGCAATGGCATGGTCTCCGAGGCGGAGCCCAGCAGTGTCGGGCACGAGTCCTCCGTCCGCGGCCGCACGTGGGGCCGCTGTCGTCGTTCGAGGGGTCGCCTCGATTATAGATAGCCCGCGGGGGGCCTCCGCACGCTCGTGGTTCGTCCGCGGGGGCGGATACGGTGGAGGGATGCACTCCCTCCCCGGTCCCCTCGTGGACGCCCGGCGGCTCGTGGCCGCCTCCGGGCCGGCCGTCTTCCAGCGCGGCCAGGAGTACTTCCGCGCCGGGCGCGTCCGGACGGTGCGGTGGTCCCCGGGCAGCCAGGGGGCGGGCAGCCTCTCCGCCGAGGTGGAGGGCTCGGGCTCCGTGTACAGCGTCACCGTGCGCGTGGGCACCGGGGGCGCCCCGGGGCCGGCGTGGTGCAGCTGCCCCGCCGGGGGCTTCTGCAAGCACGCCGTCGCCACGGTGCTGCGCCACAACTTCGAGACCGCCGTGCGCGCCCACCGGCCCGGCGGCGCCGCCGCGCCCTCCTCGCCCGGAGGCAGGGCCGCGACCACGACCGGCAGCACGACCGGGAGCGCGGCGTGGGGCGGCGCGGCGGCGGGCGGCCCGGCCACCGGCCCGGAGGAGCCCGCGGACTGGAAGGACGCCCTGGCCGAGATCCTCGGCGGGGCGGGACCGGCCGCCCCGGAGGACCCGTCCGGGGTGGCGCTGGAGTTCGACCTGCGCCGCGAGCCCTACCGCTACGTGCACGGCACGGGCCGCACCGGCTCCCCGTGGCACCTCTACGTGCGTCCGGTGCGCAGGGGCCGGCGGGGCCAGTGGATCAAGGGCGGCCTGGACTGGGAGACCGTCGGCGGGGAGCCCGGCGCCGGGCCGCTGAGCCCCGGCCAGGCGGACTGGTTCGACGAGCTCCGGGCGCTGAGCGCCACCCGCACCCCCTACGCGGTGCACGACCGGCACTGGATCCGCCTGGACTCCTACGCCTCCCCGCTGCTGTGGGGCATCCTCGCCCGGGCCGAGGACGCCGGGATCACCCTGGTCGGCCGGGAGCACGGGCTGCCGGTGACGGTCGAGGAACCGGGACGCTTCCACGTGGACGTCGTCCGCGGCCCCGGGGAGGACCTGCAGCTGCGGCCCACCGTGGACAGCGGCGGGCGCCGGATCGCCCTGGACACCGCCCGGATCATCGGCGACCCCGGGCACGGACTGTTCGCCCCGGACGGGGACCCCCGGGACGTCGCGGACACCGAGGACCTCAACGCCTTCCCGCTGCGCCTCGTGCCCCTGGCCACCCGGCTCACCCGGGAGCAGCGGCGCTTCCTCGACACCGCGGGCGGGCTGTCGATCCCCCCGGACGAGGTCGAGGAGTTCTTCGACCGCTACTTCCCCCGCCTGCACCGCAGCATGGACGTGGACAGCGGGGACGGGTCCATCGAGCTGCCGCAGGTCGCCGACCCCGAGCTGGTGCTCACCCTGGAGCACCAGGAGCTGACCATCCGCGCCCGGTGGGAGTGGGAGTACCAGAAGGGCCGAGACCGGGTCCGTCTGCCCTTCCGCCCGGTGGACCCCCTCGCCGACGAGCCGGTGCACCGCGAGTCCTCCTGGGAGACCGCCGTCACCGCCGCGGTCCGCCACCGCGCCCCGGGCGTGGACCTGCGCCGCTCCAGCTACGTGGCGGCGGACGCCCTGGTGCTCGTGCGGCAGTGGCTGCCCGCCCTGGAGCAGATCCCGGACCTGCGGATCGAGCACACCGGCGGGCGCCCGGCCTACCAGCAGATCACCGACCCGCCCACCATCACCGTCAGCACCGCCCCCACGGAGCGCCGCGACTGGTTCGACCTGGGGGTCACGGTCAAGGTGGGCGAGTTCTACATCTCCTTCGCCGACGTCTTCCGCGCCCTGGACCTCGGCCAGGACGTGATGCTCGCCCCGGACGGGTCGTGGTTCTCCCTGGACCGGCCCGAGTTCGACCGGCTGCGCGAGCTCATCGCCGAGGCCCGCGCCCTGCAGGAGACCCCCGAGGGCCCGCTGCGCATCCACCGCCACCAGGCCGGGCTGTGGGAGGAGTTCGAGGACCTCGCGGCCGAGACGGACCAGGCCGAGGCCTGGCGGGCGTCGGTGCGCTCCCTGCTGGAGCTCGGGACGGTCGAGGCGCCCGCCGTGCCCGCGTCCCTGCACGCCGAGCTGCGCCCCTACCAGCGCGACGGCTACGCCTGGCTGAGCGTGCTGTGGGACCACGGCCTCGGCGGGATCCTCGCCGACGACATGGGTCTGGGCAAGACGGTCCAGGCGATCGCCCTGATCTGCCGCGCCGTCGAGCGCGACCCGGACCTCCCGCCCTTCCTGGTGGTGGCGCCCACCTCCGTGGTCCCCAACTGGGTCGCCGAGATCCGCCGCTTCGCCCCGTCCCTCACGGCCGTGGGCGTGACCGACACCCAGGCCAAGGCCGGCACCGCGCTCGCGGACACGGCCGCCGGCGCCCACGTGGTCGTCACCTCGTACACGCTGCTGCGCCTGGACGAGAGCGCCTACCGGGGCATCCGCTGGGCGGGGGTGCTGCTCGACGAGGCGCAGTTCGTCAAGAACCCCAGGACCAAGGCGCACCGGGCGGTCCGGGACCTCGAGACCCCGTTCACGCTGGCGATCACGGGCACCCCGCTGGAGAACAGCCTCGTGGAGCTGTGGGCGCTGCTGTCCCTGACGGCGCCGGGCCTGTTCCCGTCGCGGCGGAAGTTCACCGAGACCTACCAGCGGCCCATCGAGCGCGGGGAGGACGCCGCGGCGCTGGCCCGCCTGCGCCGGCGGGTGAAGCCGCTCATGCTCCGGCGGACCAAGGAGTCCGTGGACCTGGACCTGCCGCCCAAGCTCGAGCAGACCATCGAGGTGGAGCTCTCCCCCGCCCACCGCCGGCTCTACGACACCCGGCTGCAGCGCGAGCGGCAGAAGGTCCTGGGGCTGCTGCGGGACCTGGACCGCAACCGGTTCACGATCTTCCAGTCCCTGACCACGCTGCGCCTGCTCAGCCTCGACGCGTCCCTCGTGGACCCCGAGGCGGAGGTGCCGTCGAGCAAGCTCGACCTGCTCTTCGAGCACCTGCCGGAGATCGTGGCCGAGGGCCACCGCCCGCTGGTGTTCAGCCAGTTCACGAGCTTCCTCAAGAAGGCCGCGGCCCGCCTGGACGAGCTGCGGATCCCCTACGCCTACCTGGACGGCTCGACGACCGACCGGGCGCGGGTGCTCGAGCGCTTCACCTCCGGGGAGGCGCCCGTGTTCCTGGTCAGCCTCAAGGCGGGCGGCTTCGGGCTGAACCTCACCCAGGCCGACTACTGCTTCCTGCTCGACCCGTGGTGGAACCCCGCCACGGAGGAGCAGGCCGTGGACCGCACCCACCGCATCGGCCAGCAGAAGAAGGTCATGGTCTACCGCCTCGTCGCCCGGGACACCATCGAGGAGAAGGTCATGGCCCTCAAGGAGCGCAAGGCCCGGCTGTTCACGGCCGTGCTGGACGACGACCGGATGTTCTCCAGCGCGCTCACGGCCGAGGACATCCGGGGGCTGATCGCGCCCTGACCTGCGGTTTTGCCCGCAGGAGCAGCGCCGTCATCCGCCGGTCACAATCCCCCGGGACGCCTGGGCGCCACCCTCCACCGACTAGGATCGGCAGTGCGCACCCTACCTTCCCGAGGGACGCCCCTCCCCGGTCTCCCCGACCGGGCGTCCGACGACCGACCGACCGACCGGAGGACCCTCCGTGCCCACTGCCGTGGCGGGCCTCGCAGCCTTCGTGCAGCGCTATGGCTCCCTGATCCGCGCCATGGCCGACCGCGGCATGACGCGCGGACAGGTGCGGATGCGCTTCCAGCTGCTGTTCCCGGAGGAGCCCACCGTCCTGCTGGACGCGGCGATCGCCGAGCTGGGCCAGCGCTTCCCGCAGGAGTCCGCGGCCCCCGAGGTCACCGACGGCGCCGTGGGCGCCGGCGTCTGGCTCGTCATGGCGCAGCACCTGGGCCTGGGCCCCGCCCGCGACTACGCCGCCCTGCACCTCAGCACCGTGGTGGTGCGCGACGTCACCGCGCTGCTCGCCGGCTCGGACCCCGACGGCACCCTGACGCAGCGGACCCTGGGGCTCATCGGCGCGGCCCAGCAGCACTGCGCCGCGGAGACCGCCGGCGGCCCCCTCAGCGCGCACGCCTACGAGCTCGCCCGGCTGAGCCTGTGCACGGACGCGAACTTCCTGTGCGGGATCGCCCACTACTGGCCCGTCCCCGAGCGCGTGGTCGCCCGGCGCCTGGGCGGTGGGCACTGGGACGCGGCGCTCGAGCGGATCGGCCTGCGGGCCGGCGCCGCGCCCGCCCCCGAGCACGTCTTCACGGAGGACGAGTACGCCGCGGCGGTGACGGCCTTCCTCTCCCACTGCCGCAGCACCGGCCACCACCCCACCACGGCCCGGTACGGCCGCTGGGTGGTCGAGCAGGAGGCCTCCAGCACCCGCCGGCCGTACTTCGACGGCGTCCGGCGGTTCTTCGGCTCCTGGGAGGAGGCCATGCGCTTCGCCTCGACCCGCCAGCCGGCCGGGGAGCCCGTCGGGGAGGGGTTCTCGGACACGCGGACCTGGTCCGACCTGGCCACCCCCGAGGCGCAGGAGATGCTGGGCCGCGCGGGGATCGGCGTGGTCGGCCCCGGCACGGCCTCCGCGGTCGTCGACGAGGACGTGTGGGAGGACCTGCGGCGGCTCATCGCCACCGTGCTCGCCCGGCTGCCCTGGAACGACTTCCTCGTGGTCGAGTACGAGCGCTGCGACGACCACTCGGAGGCCCCGGTCGCGTGGGCCGGGGTGGGGCCCCACGGCGTGGAGTGCTCCGTGGTCTCCGGCGGCCAGCTCACGCACGCGGCCTGGCCCGTGGACGCCACGTTCTTCCACGAGGACGAGTGGAACGAGCCCTCGGCGTGGAACCAGCCCTGGACGACCGGCCCGCTGGGCTTCCCGGAGGCGGCGCAGAAGCTGGTCGAGGGCCTGCGCTTCGGCTGGGGCTGCTCCGACCCCTACCGGTTCCACTGGGGGGTGGGCTCCTTCCCCGCCGAGAACCGGGAGGAGAGCTCCGTGATCGCCCCCGAGGGCCACCGGTGGCCGGCCCCGGACGCCGCGGACAGCATCGACTCCTGACCCGCCGGGGCCGGCGTCCCTTCGGTGCACCGAAACCGGGGGCCGGAGCCGCCGGTCTACACTCGTCGGGAAGCGAAGGGGAGTAGTTCCCGGGTGCCGCGCGCCCGTCGGTCTGCCGCCATCCCGGTCTCGACGAGGAGTCCCGGCAGCCCACCCGCCACGACGGGCGAACGAGACCTTCCGGACCACCTCCCGTCCCCGGCCGGGCCCCGCGCGCCGTGCGCCGCGACGGGCCCGAGGAAGGCCCCATGAGCCCCGAACAGACAGCCCCCTCCCCCGCTCCCGGGCAACGCCCTCCCCGGCCGGGGCCGCCGGAGCGCGGCCAGATCCGGCGCTGGCGCAAGTACCTCGCGGAGGAGCGGGCCGAGGCCCGCATCTACCGCCTGCTGGCCGCCCGCAGCACCGGCCGCGAGGCGGAGATCCTGCTCCGGGTCGCGGAGGCCGAGCAGCGCCACGCCGAGCACTGGGTGCGGCTGCTGGGCCCGCACGCCGCCACCGACGCCCGCCCGTCCCTGTACTCCCGGCTGCTGATCTTCCTCGCCTCCCACTTCGGCTCCGTCTTCGTCCTGGCCCTGCTCCAGCGCGCCGAGAGCCGCTCGCCCTACGACGGGGAGCAGGACGCGTCCGACGCCATGGCCGCCGACGAGGCGGTGCACGAGGAAATCGTCCGGGCGCTGGCCACCGAGGGCCGGCACAAGCTCTCCGGGAACTTCCGGGCGGCGGTGTTCGGCGCCAACGACGGCCTCGTCTCCAACCTCGCGCTGGTCATGGGCGTGGGCGCCACCGGCACGTCCCCCGCGATGGTGCTCTTCGCCGGGATCGCCGGGCTGCTCGCGGGGGCCCTGTCCATGGGGGCCGGGGAGTTCGTGTCCGTGCGCTCCCAGCGGGAGCTGCTCGACGCCTCCCAGCCGACCCAGGTGACCCTGCACGTCGCCCCGAACCTGGACCTGGACGCCAACGAGCTGGTGCTGATCTACCGCGCCCGGGGCATGAGCGAGGAGGCCGCCGAGCACCGGGCGGCGGAGCGCCTGGGCTTCTTCGAGTGCGACTGCGACCCGTCCCGCTCCTTCCAGGACCCGGCCGAGGACGAGCCCGTGCAGCGGGAGCACGTGGCCCTGGGCACGGACCTGGGGGCCGCGGCGTCGAGCTTCTGCTTCTTCGCCTCGGGCGCGGTCATCCCGATCCTGCCCTACCTCGTGGGCCTGACGGGGCTGCCCGCGATGGCCCTGGCGCTGGCGCTGGTCGGCCTCGCCCTGGTGGTGACCGGCGGGCTGGTCGGCCTGCTCTCCGGGGCCTCCCCCTGGAAGCGGGGTCTGCGCCAGCTGGCCATCGGCTACGGGGCCGCCCTGGCCACCTACGCCCTGGGCCTGCTGTTCAACACGACCGTGGCCTGAGCCACGCTCCGGGGTGCCGCGTCCTCGACCGCAGACCCCGGGCGCTGTCCCCACTTGAGCGGACAGCGCCGGGCGGGCCTCGGGCGGCCCGCGCCGGATGAAGTGCACGGACCTGCTGGTCAGGCGCGCATTCCCGCGGCGGCGCCCGGCCGGGAGGACGGGGCCGTGCTCCCCTGGCCGTCCGGCGGCCGGGCCGCGGGACGGCTTCCTGGAGATTTCCTGGGGACACCGGGTGCCGACACGGCGCCGGGTCGGATAAAGTTGCGATCGTGGTGAGAACCACAGCAATGGGGGAAATTGCGCGGGCACGACCGATTCGGACGCACTGGGGGGTGCACCGTCTCCGGCGCCCGCGCTCTGAAAGCCGCTCAGCCCACGGCTCTCCTCTGTTGAGGCGTGCAACGCCTGCCGATGGCCGCGGGTCCTCCGAAGCGAGGCGCATCTCTCCCCGCGCCGGGCGGACTCCTACCGCCCGTTCCCGCGGCCATCGGTCTACACCGCGCCGGCTCGGCTCCGAGCCCGTGGCGCCGCTCCCGCCGTCCCGCGCCTCCGGCCGCCCGGGCTAGGATCGTAGGGCCGCACCGGCCGACGCCGTGCCGTGCGGCCCACCACCCGCCCAGCACCGAGGAGCTCCGCCATGCCCGACCAGGTCCCGGGGACCGTCGAACACGTCCTGACCGTCCACTGCCCCGAGGCCCACGGGCTCGTCAGCGCCATCACGTCGAACCTGACGGAGCAGGGCTGCGACATCTTCGACGTCAAGCACTTCTCCGACCGCTTCACCGACGAGTTCTTCATCCGCTGCCACACCGTCAGCGAGGCCGGCACGGCCACCGTGGAGTCCCTGACGGAGGGCTTCGCCCCGGTGGCCGAGAGGCACGACATGCGGTTCCGCCTGGTCTCGGCGCAGCGCAGGACGCGGGTGCTCGTGCTGGTCTCCCGGTTCTCCCACTGCCTCACCGACCTGCTGCACCGCACCCGGATCGGCGAGCTGCCCATCGAGATCGTGGCCGTGGTCTCCAACCACCTCGACCACAAGAGCCTCGTCGAGTGGCACGACATCCCGTTCCACCACGTGCCCGTCACCGCGGAAACGAAGCCGCAGGCGGAGGCGAAGCTGCTCGGGCTGGTCGACCGCTACGACGTGGAGCTCGTGGTGCTGGCCCGCTACATGCAGGTCCTCTCGGACGAGCTGACCCGCGAGCTGTCGGGCCGGTGCATCAACATCCACCACTCGTTCCTGCCCTCGTTCAAGGGCGCCAAGCCCTACCACCAGGCCTACGCGCGCGGGGTGAAGATGGTGGGCGCCACCGCCCACTACGTGACCTCGGACCTCGACGAGGGCCCGATCATCGCCCAGCGCGTCATCCCCGTGGACCACGCCCACACCCCCGCGGACCTGGTGGCGGTCGGCCGCGACGCCGAGATGCAAGCCCTCTCGCGGGCCGTGCGGTGGCACGCCGAGGGGCGCGTGGTGCTCTCCGGCAACCGCACCATCGTCCTGGTCTGAGCGTGCGGACCCCGCCGCGGCCGCCGGGGTCCCGGTCCGGCCGCGGCGCCGGACCGGGACCCCGGCGGTCCTATCCGCCGCTGCGCACCGGGTCGACGGCCACCCGCACGGGGACCCCGGTGCGCAGCGACTCCTGCGCGGCGTCGGCCACCCGCGCGGCGGCCACGGCGTCCTCCGGGGGGCACGGATTGGGGCGGCGGCCCAGGACGAGCTCCACGAAGGCGACCATCTCCGCCCGGTAGGCCGCGGCGAAGCGCTCCGCAAAGGTCCGGTGCGGGGCCCCGGCGGGAAAGGCCACGCCCGGTTCCGCCGAGCGCACCGCGGTCCGGTCGTCCAGGCCCACGGCCAGCGAGGCCCGGGAGCCCTGGATCTCGAGCCGCACGTCGTGGCCCGCCCCGTTGTAGCGGCCGGCCGAGACCGTGCCCACGGTGCCGTCGTCGAACGTCACCACGGCGAGCGCCGAGTCCACGTCCCCGACGGCCCCGATGGCCGGATCGCCGTTGTTGGAGCCCTTGGCGTAGACCTCGACGATCTCGCGGCCGGTCAGCCAGCGCAGGATGTCGAAGTCGTGCACGGAGCAGTCGCGGAACAGCCCGCCCGACGCGGCGAGGAACTCCACCGGGGGCGGGGCCATGTCGCAGGTGACGGCGCGCAGGGAGTGGATCCAGCCCAGCTCGCCGGCGGCGAGGGCCTCGCGGGCGCGCAGGTAGCCGGCGTCGAAGCGGCGCTGGTGGCCGATCTGCACGGTTCCGCCCGCCGCCCGGACGTGCTCGAGCACGGGCAGCGAGTCCGCCACGTCCAGGGCCACGGGCTTCTCGCAGAACACCGGCACGCCCGCGTCCACGCCCGCCCGGATCAGCGCGGGATGGGTCGCCGTCCCGGTGGCCACGACCAGCCCGTCCACCCCGGACGCCAGCAGCTCCGGCACGGAGAGCACGAACCGGGCCCCCAGCCGCTCGGCCACCGAGCGGGCGTGCGCGGCGGCGACGTCGGTCAGCACCACCCGGAGGTCGATGCCCCGCGGGATCAGCTCCTGCCGGAGGGCGGCGAGGTGCTCGGCGTGCATGACGCCGATCCGGCCGACGCCGACGAGGCCGAGGGTGATCTGCTCCATGGTGCTCCTTCGTACAGGGCTTCGCGCCCGGCTCCGGTGCCGGGCGGTGGATCGGGGAGAGGGGCGGCCGGCCGGGCGGAACGGCACGGCCCGGCGGCCCGCCCCCACCCTGGGTGACAGCGGTCACAGATGTCAATAAAATGTATGGACATATTCACATCTCCACGTGGACAATGGACAGCAGCGCCATCCGTCCCCGCCCGGCCCACCCCTGGAGGCACCCCATGTCCGGCCCACTCCGTCTCACGGTCGACAAGTCCTCCCCCGTCCCGCTCTACCACCAGGTGGCGCAGGGGCTCGAGGACGCGATCCGCAGCGGGGAGCTCCCGCCCGGGACGAAGCTCGACAACGAGATCGACCTGGCGAACAGTCTCAACCTCTCCCGCCCCACCATGCGCAAGGCGATGGACCAGCTGGTCCGCGCCGGGCTGCTGGTGCGCAAGCGCGGGGTGGGCACCCAGGTGGTGGGCACTCAGGTGCGCCGCTCCCTCGAGCTGACGAGCCTGCACGAGGACCTCCGGCGCAGCGGCAGCGCGCCCAGCACCGACGTGCTGGACTTCGACGTGGTGCCCGCCGACGAGGAGGTGGCCCTGCAGCTGGGCCTGCAGGCCGGCGACGAGATCTACCACCTCGTGCGGCTGCGCTGCACGGACGGGGAGCCGCTCGCGCTCATGGAGAACTGGATCCCGCGCGCGCTGTGCGAGCTCGACCGGGATCGGCTGGCCGAGGAGGGGCTCTACTCCCTCATGCGCGGCCAGGGCGTCAACTTCCAGCTGGCCCACCAGCGGGTCGGCGCCGTCTCGGCCGACGCGTTCCAGGCGGAGCAGCTGCGCGTCGACCCCGGTTCCGCGCTCGTCAGCATGCACCGCACCGCCATGGACGACCTGGGCCGTCCCGTGGAGACCGGCCGGCACGTGTACCGGGCGGACAAGTACACCTTCGAGCTGACCCTCGTCCAGCGCTAGGCCCCCGTCCGCACGCCGCACGCCCGGGCCCCATTGCCGGGCCCGCGGCCGCCCCAGGAGCCCGGCCACGCACGCTCCGCCGCGAGCACGCGACGACCGGCCGGCACCCGACGGGCACCGACCGGCCGGCACCGACCGACCCGCACCGACCGACCCGCACCGACCGACGACACCGGAGGACACCGACCGCATGCGCACCGACAGCTCCCGCCCCGAATGGGTCCACCCCAAGGACTCCGCCGCCCAGGACGGCTGGTTCGTCTCCCTCGGCGGCCACGACTCCGCCGTCGAGGTCCCCGGCTGGGCCCACACGGGCCTGCGCGTGGCCGACCTCGGCCCCGGCGACCGGATCACCCTGGACGCCGCCGAGGAGGAGCGCATCGTGGTGCCCCTGGCCGGCAGCTTCACCGCCGAGAGCGGCGGCGAGACCTACGACCTCGGCGGGCGCCCCTCCGTCTTCTCCGGCCCCACCGACGTCCTCTACACCGGGACCCGCCGGGATCTCACCGTGTCCACCGCGACCGGGGGCCGGGTGGCCGTGGCCTCCGCCCCCGCGCGCGAGGAGTACCCGACCCGGCTGGTGGCCCGCGAGGAGATCCCGGTGGAGCTGCGCGGGGCGGGCACCTGCTCCCGGCAGGTGCACAACTTCGGCACGCCCGCGACGCTGGAGGCCGACCGGTTCATCGTGTGCGAGGTGCTCACGCCGGCGGGCAACTGGTCCTCCTACCCCCCGCACAAGCACGACGAGGAGAAGGACGGTGAGACGGCCCTCGAGGAGATCTACTACTTCGAGACGCAGCTCGCCGCCGGCATGCCCGCCGCGGGCGACGGCGGCCCGGACCCCATGGGCTACCAGCGGGTCTACGCCTCCGACGACCGGCCTATCGACGTGGCCGCGGAGGTGCGCTCGGGCGACGTGGTCCTGGTGCCCTACGGTTGGCACGGCCCGGCCATGGCGACCCCCGGCTACGACATGTACTACCTCAACGTCATGGCCGGTCCGGGCCGGGTGCGCGAGTGGCTGATCAGCGACGACCCGCACCACGGCTGGATCCGCCGGACCTGGGACGAGGCGGCGATCGACCCGCGCCTGCCCTTCGGCCGCTGAACCCGTCCGCGCCGCCGCCTCCGGGCGGGCGGGTCCGGTCCGGCCCGGGAGGCGAGGAGCCCGCCCGGCCGTGGAGCCGCCGGCTCGCGCTGCTCGTGGCGGCGGTGCTGTTCATGGAGCACCTCGACGGCACGATCCTCGTGACGGCGGCCCCGCGCATCGCGGCCGACCTCGGCGTGGGCAGCGCCGAGGTGGGTCTGGCGATGACCGTCTACCTCGTCACGGTGGCCACCTTCATCCCCGTGGGTGGGTGGCTGGCCGGCCGCTTCGGGGCCCGGCGGGTGTTCTACGCCTCCATCGCCGTCTTCACCCTCGCCTCCGTCCTGTGCGCGGCCAGCACGAGCCTGCCGGCGCTCGTGGCCGGACGGGCCCTGCAGGGAGCGGGCGGGGCCCTGATGGTCCCGGTGGGGCAGCTCGTGGTGCTGCGGGCCACGGACCGGCGGGACCTGCTGCGGGCGATCGCCTGGATCACGTGGCCGGCGCTGCTCGCGCCCGTGCTCGCCCCGCTCCTGGGCGGGCTGCTGACCTCCTGGGCGAGCTGGCACTGGATCTTCCTGGTCAACGTCCCCGTGGGGGTGGCGGCCCTGGCGGCGGCGCGGTGGCTCGTCCGCGATGGGGAGACCGAGCGGCGGCCCCTGGACGTGCCCGGGCTGCTGTGGGCCACGGTCACCGTGTGCGGGCTGGTGGCCGGTCTGCAGCTGGTCGCGGACCCGGGGTGGGCCCCCGCCGGGGCCGGGCTGCTGTGCGCGGCCGCGCTCACCGGGGTCGCAGGGGTCCGGTGGCTGCGGCGCAGCGCCCACCCGCTGCTGGACCTGCGGGTCTACCGGATCGCCGGCTACCGGGCGGCGAACTCCGGCGGTCTCGTCTACCGCGCGGTCGTCAGCTCGGTCCCGTTCCTGCTGCCGCTGCTGCTCCAGGACGGCTTCGGCCGCTCGCCCGTGGAGTCGGGGCTGCTGGTCACCGCGGTGTTCCTCGGCAACGTGGCCGTCAAGCCGGCCACCACACCGCTGCTGCGCCGGTTCGGCTTCCGCGCCGTCCTCCTCGGCTCCGTGGCCGGCGGCGCCGCCTGCGTCGCGGCGTTCCTGCTCCTCACCCCGGCGACGCCCCCGGGGCTCGCGGCCGCCCTGCTGCTGCTCAGCGGGGCGCTGCGCTCGGTCGGCTTCACCGCCTACAACTCCCTGCAGTTCGCCGACGTGGGCCCGGAGCAGCTCTCCTCGGCCAACACCCTGTCCGCCACCGGCGCGCAGCTGGCCACCGGTCTGGGGATCGCCGTGGGAGCGCTGCTCCTGCAGCTGGCCGCGAGCGCGGCGCCGGCCCTGCCCGCGGCCGGCGACCTGTTCCCGTACCGGGCGGCCTTCGCCGTCATGGCGGCCCTGCTCCTGGTTCCCCTGCTCGGTGCGCTGCGGCTCCCGCCCGGGACCGCCGCGCACGTCGCCGGGCGGCGCCCCCGCACGGCGGCGTCCCGGCGTGCGGGCTGACCGGGGGCCCGTGGCCCGCCGGGGCACCGGCACGCGGGACGCCCTCCCCCGTGCCGCACACGCTCGCCCCAGGACGCCCCGCCGCAGGAGCGCCCCTGTCCCGGGACGCTGCGCCGTGGCGAGGACCGGGTCAGCCCAGCACGCCCGCCGCCCGGGCGGCCTCCCGCAGGACGCCGGCGGCGACCTCCAGGCCCTCGACCCGGCCGAGGGAGACGTCCTCGTGCTCGATGTTGACGGCCATGTCCGGGTCGACCTCGTGCAGGGCGGTGAGGAACTGCGCCCAGTACGCGGTGTCGTGGCCGCGGCCCAGGGCCACAAAGTCCCACGCGGAGTCCTTCGGCCACTCGTTGGCCCACTCGTCGCCGCCGAGGTTCGTGCGCTCCTCCTCGGGGGAGAGCCGGCGGAAGCTGTTGTCCAGCACGCCGTGGAGCGCGGCGTTGCCGGGGTTGATCCGCACGTCCTTGGCCGCGGCGTGGAGGACCAGGGGGCCGAGCTCGCGCACCACGGCCACGGGGTCCATCTGCTGCCAGAACAGGTGCGAGGCGTCGAGCTCCACGCCCACGTGGGTGGCGCCGGTCAGCTCGATCAGCCGGCGCACGTCGGCGGTGTTGAACACGACGTTCTGCGGGTGCAGCTCCAGGGCCACCTTGACGCCGTGGTCGGCGGCCATCCGGTCGGTCTCCCGCCAGAAGTCGGCGACGATCCCCCACTGGTGGTCCAGCACGTCCAGGGCCGCGGAGTTCCAGGCGTTGACGATCCAGTTCGGCACCGTGGCCCCGGGCTCGCCGCCGGGCAGCCCGGACATGGTGACCACCCGGTCCTGGCCCAGCCGCTCGGCCAGGCGGATGGAGCGGCGGACGTCCTCGGCGTGCCGCTCGCCGATCTCGCGCCTGGGGTGCAGCGGATTGCCGTTGCAGTTCAGCCCGGCGATCGAGACCCCGGTGCCCTCGAAGAGGCCCAGGTAGTCGTCGCGGGCGGCGTCGCTGACGAGGATCTCGTCCATGTCCGGCACGTGCACGGCCGGCAGGAACCCCCCGGTGTTGAGCTCGATGCCCGTGAGGCCGAGGCCGGCGATCACCGTCAGGGCCTCGGGCAGGGGGCGGTCGTGCAGGACCGCGTTGTAGACGCCGAGCTTCACAGGACGACCTTCTTCCCGTCGTGGGCGGCCGACTCCACGGCGGCCTCCAGGATCTCCATGTTGTGCACGCCGTCGGCGAAGGAGGCGTTGCGCGGCAGCGAGACGGACTCGTCGAGACCGGCGACCTCCTCCAGGAAGGCGCGGGCCTGGTAGCCGAAGGCGTCGTTCTGGCCGAAGCCGACCCCCGGGGCGTCCATGGCCAGGCCGGCGCCGAGATAGGCGTGGCCGGGACCGAGGTTGACGGTGCGGTAGCCGTTGGTGGCCTCGGGGCCCTCGTGCAGGAACAGCTCGATCTCGGCCGGGCGGAGCTGGTTGAACCGGGCCGCGCCCTTCTCGCAGAACACCTCGAACGTCAGCGTGTTGGGGTGCCCGGCCGCCACCCGGGAGACCTCCAGGCTGCCGGCGCCCTGGGCGAACTCGGCGGAGAAGGCGGCGTAGTCGTCGTTCTCCACCGGCTCGTGGACGTCGCTGACCTCGACGATGTCGTGCCCGACCACTGCACCCAGGGGCAGAGGGCGTTCGGTGATGGTGGTGGCCAGCCGGCCGCCGGACACGGAAGCGATGTCACCGCAGAGGAACTCCGCGACGTAGGAGAGGTGGCTGCCGATGTCGGCCAGGGCACCGGTGCCGGGCCCGCCCTTGTAGCGCCAGCTCATGGGGGCCTGCGGGTTGCACCCGTAGTCGGTCCAGTAGCGGCCGCTGACGTGCAGCACCCTGCCCAGGGTGCCGTCCTGGATCAGCTCGCGGATGGCCGCGATGCCGGGGGTGCGGCGGAAGGTGAAGCCGATCCGGGCGACCGTGTCCGCCCGCTCGGCGGCCCGGGCCATGGCGCGGGCGTCGTCGAGGGTGTCGCTGAGCGGCTTCTCGCACAGCACGTGCTTGCCGGCCGCCAGCAGCCCTTCGACGACCTGGCGGTGGAAGCGGTTGGCGACCACGACGCTCACCACGTCGACGGCCGGGTCCTCGGCGACCGCCTCCCAGGAGCCGACCGCGCGCTCGTAGCCGTAGCGGCGGGCCACGTGGTCGCCGAGCTGCTCGTTGACGTCGCCGATGGCCACGTGGCGCAGCGGGGGCAGGACGGGGTCGTAGAGCGTGGGGGCCACGCGGTAGGCGGCCGCGTGGGCCTGGCCGGCCATGCCGGCACCGATGACGGCGACGCCGATGCTGTCGGGCACTGGTCTCTCCTGACGGGTCGAACGGATGGGGGTGGCGCTGCGGAGCGGGGTCGGACGGAGCCGGATCCGATTTTGGAGCGCTCCAAAAAGCGTAGGGGCGGCCCCGGAGCGCCGTCAAGAGATATGTCAGGACACATTCCGGCGGATAATGGGGCGATGACCTCCCGCCCGCACCGCGCCCCGACGATCTACGACGTCGCCCGGGCGGCCGGCGTCTCGAAGTCGCTGGTCTCCCTGGTCCTGCGCGGGTCCCCCAGCGTGTCGGAGGCCCGGCGCACCGCGGTGCTCGAGGCCATGGCGCGGCTGGACTACCGGCCCAGTCAGGCGGCCTCCGCCCTGGCCGGGGCCACCACGCGCACGATTGGCGTGCTGATCGACGACTACCGCAACCTGTGGTTCGTGGAGCTGCTGCGCGGACTGCAGGAGGGCCTGGCGGAGCACGGGTTCCGGATCGCCGTGGCCGACCACACGCTCAACGCCCACGTGGAGGCGAGCCCGCTGGACGGCTTCCTGTCGATGCGCGTGGACGGGCTGGTCATCGCCACCGAGCCGAGCGCGGCCATGCGCGTGCCGGAGGGGCTGCCTGTCGTCGTCGCCGGCCACCGGCAGGGCGTGGTCCCCGGCGCCGACGTCGTCGCCAACGACGACCGGATGGGGGCCCGCCGGGCGACGGAGCACCTGCTGGGGCTCGGCCACCGCGGGATCGGCCACCTCACCGGCGGCGGCGGAGCGGCGCGCCGGCGGGCGGAGGGCTTCGCGGAGGCGATGTCCGCGGCCGGCGCGGACCCGCGGACGGTCCCCGGGACCGGGGCCACCACCGAGGAGGACGGCTACGTGGCCGCGGCGCGGCTGCTGGACGAGGCGCCGGGGACCACCGCCGTGTTCGCCGCGAACGACACCATGGCCATGGGCGCGCTGGCGGCGGCCCGCGAGCGCGGGCTGCGCGTGCCGCAGGACCTCTCCGTGGTCGGCTACGACGACTCCCCCATCGCCTCCACCCACCTCCTGGGCCTGACCACGGTCGACAGCCGCAACGCCCGGATCGGGGCGATGGCCGCCGAACGGCTCATGGCGCGGATCGCCGGGACCGGGGGCGTGCCGGACTGCTCCCTCCTGCACCCGGAGCTGGTCGTCCGGGGTTCCACGGCCCCGCCCCGCCCCGGGGCCTGAGCGGGTCCGCGGGGGCGGACGGCAGGACCCGCCCTCGCGCGCGGGGGCGGGTCCTGCCGTGTCGGGAGCCGCCGGTCGTCAGCGGGCGGCGCCGACCGGCACGCCGGCGCCGTAGAGCTCCGGCCTGGGCTGGAGCTGCACGGGGACGATCTCCCCGGTGGCCTGCGCCCGGACGCCGGCCTCGCAGCACGCCGCCGTGGCGTAGCCGTCCCAGGCCGAGGGCCCGCCGATCCCCCCGCGGGCGGCCGCGTCCACCCAGGACTGGATCTCGCGGTCGTAGGCCTCGACGAAGCGCTCCTCGAAGCCGGGGGTCACGGATCCGCCCCAGGTGCCGACGGTGCGGACGTAGGGCTCCTGGTCGCCGCCGATGCCGACGACGCCCGTCTCGAAGGACGCCTGTGTGGCGACCTGGTAGCCGAACTGGGCGTTGACGTAGACCTCCACCTGGGCCAGGATCCCGGACTCGGTCTCCAGGAGCACGAGCTGCGGGTCGCGCTGGCCCGCGGGCGCGTTGCGGGTGGAGCGCCCGATCCGGACCTGCACGGAGGTGATCTCCTCGCCGGTGAAGAACCGCACGGCGTCGAACTCGTGGACCACCGAGTCGTTGATGATCATCTCGTTGGTGAACCCGGCCGGGGTGGTGGGGTTGCGGTGCTGGTGGTGCAGGGTCAGCAGCTCGCCGTAGGTCTTCTCCTCGATCATCCGGCGCAGGCTCCGGTAGCCGGCGTCGAAGCGGCGCATGAAGCCGACCTGGACCAGCTGCCGGCCCGCGGCGACCTCCGCCTGGACCACGCGCCAGGAGGACTCGGCGTCCGGGGTGAGGGGCTTCTCGCACAGGGTGGGCAGGCCGTGCTCGATGACGGGCAGCAGCACCTGCTCGTGCAGGAAGCCGGGGGTGGCGATCAGGACGGCGTCGGCGGCGTCCCGGTCCAGGACCTCCTGCAGGTCCGTGTAGGCCGCGGCGCCGGGGATGTGGGCCACGGCGGCCTCGGCGCGGGGCCTGTCGATGTCCACGACGGCGGCGACCTCGGCGCCGTTGATCCGTCGGTGGAGGCGCTCGATGTGGTCGGCGCCCATGCGTCCTGCGCCGACGACGGCGACGCGCAGCGGGGTGTTCATGGTCGGTCTCCTTGGTTCGCCCCGGTGGGGCACGGGTGGTTCGGGGCCGCGCTCCCGCCGGTGCGGGACCGGCGGGAGCGCGGGGGCGGGGTGCGGGTCAGTGGTCCCCGGAGGACGGGAACGCGAAGGACGCCCCGGAGGCGTGGTGCGGCTCGGGCCAGCGCTCGGTGACGGCCTTGCCCCGGGTGTAGAAGCGCACGCCGTCGGGGCCGTAGATGTGGTGGTCGCCGAACAGGGAGGCCTTCCAGCCGCCGAAGGAGTGCCAGGCCACGGGCACCGGGATCGGGACGTTGACCCCGATCATGCCCACGGTCACCCGCCGCTTGAACCGGCGGGCGTACGCCCCGGAGGAGGTGAAGATCGCGGTGCCGTTGCCGTAGGGGTTGGCGTTGATGATGTCGATGCCCTCGTCGAGGCTGTCCACGCGCAGCACGACGAGCACCGGCCCGAAGATCTCCTCCTCGTAGGCCTCCATGTCCTGGCGGACCTTGTCGAGCACGGTGGGGCCCACGAAGAAGCCGTTCTCGTGGTCCTGCACGATCAGGTCGCGCCCGTCCACGACCACCGCCGCGCCGGCCTCCTCGGCCGCCGTCACGATCCGCACCACCCGGTCCCGGGAGGCGGGGGTGATGACCGGGCCCATGTCGGAGGAGGCGTCCATGCCGTTGCCCACGGTGATGTCCTTCGCCCGGGCGGCGAGCTTGTCCACCAGCAGGTCGGCGGCCTCCCCGACGGCCACGGCCACCGAGACGGCCATGCAGCGCTCCCCGGCGGAGCCGAAGGCGGCCGCCGTGAGGTTGTCGGCCGCGGAGTCCATGTCGGCGTCCGGCAGGACGATGGCGTGGTTCTTCGCCCCGCCGAGGGCCTGGACGCGCTTGCCGTGCTTGGTGGCGGTCTCGTGCACGTACTGCGCGATCGGGGTGGAGCCCACGAAGGAGATGCCGTCGACGTCCGGGTGCGTCAGCAGCCCGTCCACGGCCTCCTTGCCGCCGTGCAGGACCTGGAAGACACCGTCCGGCAGGCCGGCCCGCTGCCACAGCTCGGCGAGCAGCAGGGACGGGGAGGGGTCCCGTTCGGAGGGCTTGAGGATGAACGCGTTGCCGGTGGCGATGGCCACGGGGGCCATCCACAGCGGCACCATGACGGGGAAGTTGAACGGGGTGATGCCGGCGACCACGCCCAGGGGCTGGCGGAAGGAGTAGACGTCGATGCCGGTGGAGAACTGGTCGGAGAACTCCCCCTTGAGCTGCTCGGCGATCCCGCAGGCGAACTCGACGACCTCCAGGCCGCGGCCCACCTCGCCCTTGGCGTCGGAGAGGACCTTGCCGTGCTCGGCGGTGATCAGGGCGGCCAGCTCGTCGGTGTGGGCGGCCACCAGCTCGCGGAACCTGAACAGCACCGCGGTGCGCTTGGCCAGGGACACGTCGCCCCACGAGTCGGCCGCGGCGCGGGCCGCGGCCACCGTGGCCTGCAGGTCCTCGTCCGTGGCCAGGTGCAGGATGCCCGAGACCTCGCCGGTGGCGGGGTTGTAGATCTCCTGGGTGCGGTCCCCGGAGCCGGGCGTGCGCGCCCCGGCGATGAAGTGCTCGACGTGCTGGGTCTGCTGCTCGGTCTGCTGCGTCATGGGTTCCTCCTTCAGTTCCCGAGCAGCGGGCGCTGCCGGGCCTTGTGCTGCTGGTAGACCTCGTAGGCCTCGTTCGTGGAGTCGAGGGTGGCGGTGCCCGTGACGGGCACGTCCCACCAGGACTCGGAGCTGGGCGCGTCGATCAGCGGGTCGGACTCGACGTGCACGAGCACCGGGCCGGAGCCCTCGGGCGCCGCCTTGGCCTGCTCGACGGCCGCCTTCAGCCGCTCGATCACGCCGTCGCCGGGCTCGACCCGCAGCACCCGCACGCCGAGGGACTCGGCGTTGGTGGCGAGGTCGATCGGCAGCGTGGCGCCCTCGTCGAAGCTGTGCCGCTGCCCGTCGAGGTAGCGGTACTTCGTGCCGAAGCGCTGGGAGCCCAGCTGCTCGGACAGGGCGCCGATCGAGGCGTAGCCGTGGTTCTGGATCAGCACGACCACGAGCTTGAGGCCCTCGGCCACGGCCGTGACCAGCTCGGTGTGCATCATCAGGTACGAGCCGTCGCCGACCATGACGACGACGTCGCGGGCGTCCTGCGGGGCCCCGGCCTGCTCGGCCTCGGCGACCGCGGCCCGCTTGACGCCGAGCCCGCCGGCGATCTCGTAGCCCATGCACGAGAAGGCGTACTCCACGTGGTAGCCGTACGGGTCCTTCACCCGCCACATCTTGTGCAGGTCGCCGGGCAGCGAGCCCGCCGCGCACACCACGACGTCGCGGTCGTCCATGGCCTCGTTGACGGCCCCGATGATCTCGTTCTGGCTGGGCAGCGGCAGGTGCCGCTCGCCGAAGGCGGCGTCCACGGTGGCGTCCCAGCGCCGCTTCTCGGCCTCGACGGTCGCCGCCAGGTCCCCGCCGACCCGGTACCCGCCGAGCGCGCTCGTCAGCTCGACGAGGGTCTTGCGGGCGTCGGCGACGATCGGCACGGAGCTGCCCTGCTTGTAGGCGTCGAACGCGGCGACGTTGACGTTGACGAAGCGCACGTCCGGGTGCTGGAAGGCGGTGCGGGAGGCGGTGGTGAAGTCCTCGTAGCGGGTGCCGACGCCGATCACGAGGTCGGCCTCGGCGACCACGGCGTTGGAGGCGGTGGAGCCGGTCGAGCCCACGGCGCCCAGGCACAGCGGGTGGTCCCAGTCCAGCACGCCCACGCCGGCCTGGGTGTAGGCGACGGGGATGCCGGTGGCCTCGGCGAACTCCCGCAGCGCCTCGGCGGCGAAGGCGTAGTGCACGCCGCCGCCGGCGATGACCACCGGGCGCTCGGCCGCGCGGATCGCCGCGACGGCCGCGCGGACGTCCTCCTCCTCCGGGGCGGGGCGGCGGATCCGCCACTCCCGCGGGGCCAGGAACTCCTCGGGCACCTCCAGGGACTCCGCCTGCACGTCCTGCGGCAGCGCGATCGTCACGGCACCGGTCTCGGCCGGGTCCGTGAGCACGCGCATGCCGGACAGCAGCGCCGAGAAGAGCTGCTCGGGCCGCACCACGCGGTCGAAGAAGCGCGAGACCGGGCGGAACACGTCGTTGACCGTGATGTCGCCCGCGTCGGGGCGCTCGAGCTGCTGCAGCACCGGGTCGGGCCGGCGGGACGCGAACTGGTCGGAGGGGAACAGCAGCGCGGGCAGCCGGTTCGTGGTGGCCAGCGCCGCCCCGGTGACCATGTTCGTGGCACCGGGCCCGATCGAGGTGGACACCGCGAAGGTGGCCCGGCGGCGGGTGTGCCGGGCGTAGCCGACGGCCTGGTGCACCTGGGCCTGCTCGTTGCGGCCCTGGTAGTAGGGCATCACGGCGGGGTCGGCGGCCTGGTACTGCTTCAGCGCCTGGCCCACCCCGGCCACGTTGCCGTGGCCGAAGATGCCGAACATGCCCGGGATCGTGCGGGCGCGGTACTCATGTCCACCGATCCGGTCCACGGTCCACTGGTTGGCCAGGAACTCCACCAGCGCCTGGGAGACGGACAGGGTGCGGGTGCTCATCGGGCGGCTCCTTCTTCGACGGGGTGTCCCTTCAGCAGGGAGGCTGCGGTGGCCACGGCGCCGGCGACGTCGCCGTCCTCGGGGTACAGCAGGGTGCGCCCGACGGTGAGGCCCTGGACGCCGGGCAGGGCCAGCGCCGCCTCCCAGGTCGCGAAGACCTCGTCCGGCCGCCCGCTCGGGTCACCGCCCAGCAGGACGGTGGGCAGCGTGGTGGCCGCCATGACCCGCTCCATCTCCTCCACCACGGGGAGCTTCATCCAGGTGTGCGCCGACGTCCCGCCGAGCCCCTGGGCGATGGCCACGGACTGGATCACGGCGTCCGCGGAGAGGTCGTTGACGATCCCGCGGCCGGTGACCCGGGAGATGAACGGCTCCACCATCGCGATGAGCCCCAGCTCCGCGAGGGAGTCCACCGCGCGGGCGGTGTTCTCCAGGACGGAGGTGGTGTGCGGGTCCTCGAAGCAGATGCGGGTGAGCATCTTGCCGCCGTCGGCGCCGATCCGGTCCAGTGCCTGCGCGGTGTGCCCGGTGAAGCGGTCGTCGATCTCGTTGACCAGCCCGGGCAGACCGCCGCGGTTCATGGAGCCGAAGACGAGCTTGCCCTCGAGCGCCCCGAGCAGCAGCAGGTCGTCCAGCACGTCCGGGGAGGCCAGCACCCCGTCCACCCGGGGGTCCCTCAGCGCGATCTGCAGCCGGTCCAGCAGGCTGCGCCGGTCGGCCATGGCGTCGGCCTCCTGGCGCACCTTCAGGGCGCCGCGGGCCGCGTGGTCGGCGGCGACCACGAAGTTCTGCCGCCCGTGCACGAGGCCGGGGTGGCGTCGGCGGGAGTCGGCCGCGCGCTGGACCGCCCGGGGGTCCTCGAGCCGGACCCGGGTCAGGTGCTCGTAGCGGCGGGGATCCGTCGTGTCGAGCTCGACGGGGGATGCGGTGGTCATCGGGTGGCTCCTTCGGGAACGGCGCGGCCGCGTTCGCGCAGCAGCTGGAAGACCTCGTCAGGGGTGGGCATGGCGTCGGAGCAGGAGATCCTCGACGCCACGATGGCCCCGGAGGCGTTGGCGTAGTCGAGGACCTGCTCGAGGGTCCAGCCCTGGTTGATGCCGTGGCAGAAGGCGCCGCCGAAGGAGTCGCCGGCCCCGAGGCCGTTGACGGTCTCCACCGGGACGGGGGCGGAGACCACGCGCTCGTCCTCGGTCTTGGCCATCACGCCCTCCGGGCCGAGCTTGACCACGGCGATCCGCACACCGGCCGCGAGCAGCCGGTCGGCCTGCTCGTCGGGGGTGCCCTCCCCCACGGCCACCGCGCACTCCTTGTCGTTGCCGATGGCGATGGTCACGTGCTGCAGCAGCGCGTGGACCTGCTCGCGGGCCTCCTCCTCGGACGCCCAGAACATCGGGCGGTAGTCGAGGTCCAGGATCGTGTGCTGGTCGGCGCGCAGCTGCTCGCGGGGACGGGCCTCGTGCGCCGCCAGGTGGGCGGAGCGGGACGGCTCCTGGCACAGGCCGGTCACCGTCGACCACAGGATGCGCGCCTCGCGCACGGCCTCGGCGTCGATCTCCTCGGGCCGGATCTGCAGGTCCGGGGCCGTGGGGAAGCGGCCGTAGAAGTACAGCGGGAAGTCCTCCGGCGGGCGGATCGCGCAGAACGTGGCGGGGGTCTGCAGGTCCGGCACCGCGCTCACGAACCGGTCGTCCACGCCGTAGCGGGTCAGCTCCCGGTGCAGGAAGGCGGCGAACGGGTCGTCGCCGGTGCGGGTGATCACGGCGGCGGACTCGCCGTGGCGGGCCGCGGCGACGGCCACGTTGGACGGGGAGCCGCCGAGGTACTTGCGGAACGTGGTCACGTCCTCGAGGCCGACCCCGACGTCGTCGGGGTAGATGTCGACGCTGATGCGCCCCAGGGTCACGACGTCGTAGCTCATGCCTTCACCTCCGTCTTCTGCGCCGCGGCGGCGCGCTCGCGCATCTGCTCCAGCTGGTACCGGGAGACCTCCACGGCGTTCTCGTCCTCGGCGAAGACCGAGGAGACCATCACGGTGTCCTCGCGGTCGAGGAAGCCGTTGGCCGCGAGCCCGCCGAAGAACTCGTCCCAGTCGACGTCGCCGTCCCCGATCCGGAGGTGCTGGTGCACCCGGGCCGCGTTGCCCGGCGGGTTGGTGATGTAGCGCAGCCCGTGGGAGCGGTGGTGGTCCATGGTGTCGGCGACGTGCACCACGCGCAGCCGGTGCCCTACGGCGGCCATGATCTCGAGCGGGGCGTCCGCCATGTGGAAGGTGTGCGGCGCCACGTAGACGAAGCCGAGGTTCGGGGAGTTCACGCCGCGGATGACCCGCCACGCGGCGAGGCCCTGCTCGACGAAGTCGTCGGGGTGCGGATCGATCGCGACGTGCACGCCCTCCCGCTCGATCATGGGCAGCAGCTCCTCCATGGAGCGGTAGAACGCCCGCTCGGACTCCTCGGCGAGCTCCGGCCGGCCCTGGAACTCGGTGTTCATCTGGCTCACGCCGAGGTCCACGGTCATCCGGATGGCGCGCTTCCAGTAGCGCACCGCGGCCTCCCGGGCGTCCGGGTCCGGGGAGGACCAGCGCAGCACCGGCAGTACCGAGGCGATCTGCACGCCGGCGTCGCGGCAGGCCCGGCGCAGGTCGGCCACGAGCCGGTCGTCGGCCTTGGGGTGGTTGAAGAAGGGCAGGAAGTCCGCGTGCGGGGTCAGCTGCAGGTACTCGTAGCCGAGCTCGGCCGCGAGCGCGGGGAACTCCAGCAGCGAGTGGGAGTGGTGGAACGGGGTGGGGTCGAGGGCGATCTTCATGGACGGTTCTCCAGGTCTGGGGTGCCGGGGCGGGTCAGCGGACGCTCGTGCGGGAGCCGCAGCCCAGCAGGTAGGAGCGGGTGCGGGTGGCGATGGGCAGCGGGACGTCGAAGGAGGAGACGGGGTACATGTCCTGCTCGACGATGCCGAAGATCGGCCGCTCGAGCTTCTCGACCTCCGCGATCACCGCGGCGAGGTCCGGCAGGCCGGCGGGGGGCTCGACCATGACGCCGGCGAGGTTGGCGGCGGCCCAGGTGAGGTTCTCCCGGCGCACGCGCTCGAGGACCACGGGGTCGATCTGCTTCAGGTGCAGGTAGCCGATCCGCTCGGGGTACTTGCGGATCAGGTCCACCGAGGACGCTCCGCCGTACTCGGCGTGGCCGGTGTCCAGGCACAGGGTCACGAGCTCGGGGTCGGTGCGCTGCAGGAACGTCTCGATGTCGGGCTGGCCGCACACGTGGGAGTCCGCGTGGGAGTGGAACTGCTGCCGGAGGCCGAAGTCCTCGCGCAGCACCCTGCCCAGCCGGTCGTGGCCCTCGCACAGGGCGTTCCACTGCTCGGTGCTCAGCTGCTCGTTCTCGAGCGCCTCGCCCGTCACGTCGTCGCGCCACATGGCGGGGATGACCACGATGTGCTCTCCGCCCATGGCGGCCGTCAGCTCGGCGACCTTACGGGCGGGCTCCCAGGCCTCCTGCCACTGGTCGGCGCCGCGGTGGAAGGCGGTGAAGACGGTGCCCGCCGAGACCTTCAGGTTCCGCTGGGCGAGCTCGTCGGCGAGCCGGGCGGGATCGGTGGGCAGGTAGCCGTAGGGGCCCAGCTCGATCCAGGAGTACCCCGCCTCGGCCACCTCGTCGAGGAAGCGCTCCCACGGGGTCTGCTGCGGGTCGTCGGGGAACCACACGCCCCACGAGTCCGGGGCCGTGCCGATGAGCACGGGGTTCTTCTGCTGTGCCGCCGCGCCGGCGGTCGCGGTGGTCGCGTTTTGCTGCGCCATGATGACCTGCTTCCTGGTTCTGGTACCTGGTCACCGCCACGCTCCGCCGTCCGGGCGACGGGGCGATCAGTGGTCGGGATCACAACCAGAATACCGACCCAGGTCAGTTTGTAAAGACATACCGTCTTATAGGCCTCGGTATCGCCACCACGAGGGGCCGTCTGCCCCACCGGCCGCGCGACGCACCCCGGCGCCGGGGTCGTCATCCGCCCGGTGGCACCGGTGGGAGTCTATGTAAGAATGTCTTGACATAAGGGATGGCGCCGGGCGATGGTGAAGGAGCCCCGGCCGGACGGAGTCCCGCCCACGGCACGTCCGGCCCAGGGAGCACCCTGCCCGCGCATCCTCCGCAGCATCCGACGAAAGGCCCCGCCGTGCCCCTCGTGCGCATCGACGTCACCGAGAACCGCCGTACCCCCGAGCAGCTCCGCGCGCTCGCCGACGTCGTCCAGGACGTCATGCTCGAGACCTTCGCGGCCCCGCCCCGGGACCGCTACCAGATCATCACCGAGCACCGGCCCGGGCAGATCATCGCCGAGGACACGGGCCTGGGCCTCACCCGCACCGACGACCTCGTGGTGGTCCAGGTCGTCCAGCAGGGCCGCAGCGAGGCCCAGAAGCAGGCCATGTACCGGGCCCTGGCCGACCGCCTGGAGCAGCGGACCGGCCTGGACCCGCAGGACCTGATCGTCTCCGTCACCGAGAACACCCGCGAGGACTGGTCCTTCGGCCGGGGCGTCGCCCAGTTCCTCACCGGGGAGCTCTGAGCCGCACGGGCCCGCGCGCACGGGAAGGCCCCGTCCACGGACGTTCGTGGACGGGGCCTTCCCGTGTGCCGGTCGACGGGCCGGGGCCCGCCGGGTCACTTGCCCTCGAAGATCTCCCGCATGAGCTGGGCGGTCTCGGACGGCGTCTTGCCGACCTTCACGCCCGCCGCCTCGAGGGCCTCCTTCTTGGCCTGGGCGGTGCCCGAGGAGCCCGAGACGATCGCCCCGGCGTGGCCCATGGTCTTGCCCTCGGGGGCGGTGAAGCCCGCGACGTAGCCGACGACCGGCTTCGTGACGTTGGCCTTGATGAAGTCGGCGGCACGCTCCTCGGCGTCGCCGCCGATCTCGCCGATCATCACGATGGCCTCGGTCTCCGGGTCCGCCTCGAACGCCTCGAGGGCGTCGATGTGGGTGGTGCCGATGATCGGGTCGCCGCCGATGCCGATGGCGGTGGAGAACCCGATGTCCCGCAGCTCGTACATCATCTGGTAGGTCAGGGTGCCCGACTTGGAGACCAGCCCGATCTTGCCCTTGCCGGTGATGTTGGCCGGGGTGATGCCCACGAGGGACTCGCCGGGGGTGATGATGCCGGGGCAGTTCGGCCCGATGATCCGGGTGGTCTGCGCGCCGTTCTCGTCGGTCCGCGACTTGGCGTAGGCCCAGAACTCCGCGGAGTCCTGCACCGGGATGCCCTCGGTGATGACCACGACGAGCGGGACCCCGGCGTCGATGGCCTCGACGACGGCGTCCTTCGTGAAGGCCGGCGGCACGAAGACGATGGAGACGTCCGCGCCGGTCTTCTCCACGGCCTCGGCGACGGTGCCGAAGACGGGGAGCTCGACGGCGTTGCCGTCCTTGTCCTGGTGGGACACGGTGGTGCCGGCCTTGCGGGCGTTGACGCCGCCCATGACCTGGGTGCCGGCCGCGAGCATGCGCGCGGTGTGCTTGGTGCCCTCGCCGCCGGTGATGCCCTGAACGATGACCTTGGAGTCCTTGTTCAAAAAGATAGCCATTGCTGTTCGTTCCTCAGTTGGTCTCGGCGGATCAGTTGGCGCCGTGGGCGAGCTCGGCGGCCTTGTCGGCGCCCTCGTCCATGGTCTCGGCCAGGGTGACGAGGGGGTGGTTCGCGTCCGCGAGGATGCGGCGGCCCTCCTCGACGTTGTTGCCGTCCAGGCGGACGACGAGCGGCTTGTTGGCCTCGTCCCCCAGGATGTCCAGGGCCTTGACGATGCCGTTGGCCACGGCGTCGCAGGCGGTGATGCCGCCGAAGACGTTGACGAACACGGACTCGACCTGCGGGTCGTTGAGGATGACGTCCAGGCCGGCGGCCATGACCTCGGCCGAGGCGCCGCCGCCGATGTCTAGGAAGTTGGCCGGCTTGACGTTGCCGTGCTTCTCCCCGGCGTAGGCGACCACGTCCAGGGTGGACATGACCAGGCCCGCGCCGTTGCCGATGATGCCGACCTCGCCGTCGAGCTTGACGTAGTTGAGGTCGTGCTCCTTGGCCTTCTCCTCGAGGGGGTCGGCGCTGGACTTGTCGGCGAGCGCGGCGTGGTCGGCCTGACGGAACTCGGCGTTCTCGTCGAGGGTGACCTTGCCGTCGAGGGCGATGACCTGACCGTCGCCGGTCTTGACCAGCGGGTTGACCTCCACCAGGGTGGCGTCCTCCTTCGTGAAGACGTCCCACAGCGTGACCAGGACCGGCACGACCTTGGCCGCGGTCTCCTCGTCGAACTTCGCCTGCGCCACGATCTCGCGGGCCTTGGCCTCGGTGATCCCCTCGGTGGGGACGACCTCGACGCGGGCGAGGGCCTCGGGCCGCTCCACGGCGAGCTGCTCGATCTCCACACCGCCCTCGACGGAGCACATGGCCAGGTAGGAGCGGTTGGCGCGGTCCAGCAGGATCGAGAAGTAGTACTCCTCGGCGATGTCGGCGCCCTGGGCGATCATGACCCGGTGGACCGTGTGGCCCTTGATGTCCATGCCGAGGATCTGCTGGGCGTACTCGTAGGCCTCGTCGGCGGTCTTGGCGACCTTCACGCCACCGGCCTTGCCGCGGCCTCCCACCTTGACCTGCGCCTTCACGACGGTGACCCCGCCGATCTTCTCGGCGGCGGCCCTTGCTTCTTCCGGGGTGGTCGCGACGATGCCCTGGAGCACGGGGACGCCGTGCTTCTCGAACAGGTCGCGTGCCTGGTATTCGAACAGGTCCACGGGTGAATGCCCTTCTTCGTCGAAGTCGTGGATCGGCGACGGCCCGGGCAGTAGGCGGGTCGTCCTCCGACCTGATGGTGAACGGAGTGCCGCGCATCCCCGGGCCGAGGCCTGAGGGATGCGTCCGGACCGTTCCGCGGAGCCGTTCCCGGGCGCGGGACGTGCCGGGGCGCTCCCTGTACGAGACTGTAGTCCATGCTGAATCGGCGGCCACAACCGGGCCCGCGCACGAGCTGCCCGGTGTTTCTTGATTGACTGGCCCCATGAGCTCCGTCGACACCCCCGAGAACCGGGCGTTCGCCCCCGCCGACCCCGGCTTCCTCGTCTCCATCGCGACGATCGCCTTCGTGGCCCTCGGCCTGGAGGCCGTGGTCGACGGGACGGTGCTCACGCTCACCGGGGAGATCCCCGCGGTGTACCCCCTGGGCTGGCAGGTCGTCGCCTGGCTGTGCCTGGGCGCGGCCTGGCTCGGGATCCAGCGCGGGCTCGTGGCGTGGCTGCGCCACCGGGCCGTGGAGCCCACGGTCCCGCAGGCGCCCGGGCCCTCCCCCGCCTCCGACCACCGGCGGACCACCGCCGCGCTCGTGCTGTTCGTGCTGGCCGTGCTGCTCGGGGTGATCCTGCCGGTCTTCCTCGTGGGCCGGTGGCGGCTCCAGCCGGTCCAGCTCTACCTCGACCTCTACGCCGACTACGGCGGGGGCGCCTGGCTGGGCATGGTGGGCTTCGCGGCCTACCACGTGGGCCGGTCCCTGCTGCTGGCCCTCGTGCTGATGTGCGCGCAGCGGGCGGTGGAACTGCTCCGGCCGGGCCGCTGGTCGCGGGCGGCCCCGGTGGGCGGACTCGTCCTCGGGGTCCTGCTCGCCCTGCCGGGCCTCGTGCTGGGCGGATGGGCCGCCGCGGCCACGGCGCTGGTGTGCTGCACGCTGCTGGGGACGGTGCACAACCTCACCGGCCGGTCGCTGCGCTGGACGGGCCCCGCGGCGGTCGTGGTGCTCCTGTTCGTCTAGGCGCTGCCGGCCGGGGAGCGGCCGCCCCCGCCCGGCGGCCCGCCCGCACGCCCCGAATCATCGGCTCCCTGCGCCCCGGTGCGGGCGGCGGTGAGCACGGCGGGCGGCACGCCATGTTGCGGCGATCACAGCAATTTCCCCGAGAGGGTTTCCCCTCCCCCGCATATGTCCTAACATAAGGACATCCACACCAGTGAGACGTGCGTCACTCCGCGCGGCACACGTCGCACCGACGAGATCATCACTGTGCAGAGCGCACCGGCTGCGCACGAACAAAGGAACCTTCGATGGCCACATCGTCACCACGGGAGACAGCGGCTGCGCTGCCTCCCCTGACCCCCGGCCCGTACCGCAAGCGCCTGGGCCTCATCTCCATCGTCGCCTGCTTCGGCGGCCTCCTCTTCGGCTACGACACCGGTGTCATCAACGGCGCGCTGCGCCCGATGACCGAGGAGCTGGGCCTGACCCCCTTCACCGAGGGCGTCGTCACCAGCTCGCTCGTCTTCGCCGCCGCCGTCGGGGCTCTGTCCGGGGGCCGCATCTCCGACGCCTGGGGGCGCCGGCGGACCATCCTGCTGCTGGCGGTGCTGTTCTTCGTCGGGACGATGATCGTGGTCTTCACCCCCGGCTACGAGGTCCTCGTGGTCGGGCGCATCTGCCTGGGCCTGGCGGTGGGCGGCGCCTCGGCGGTGGTCCCCGTCTTCCTGGCCGAGCTGGCCCCGTACGAGATCCGCGGCTCGATCGCCGGGCGCAACGAGGTGGCCATCGTGATCGGCCAGCTCTCGGCCTTCGTGATCAACGCGATCATCGGCAACGTCTTCAGCGAGCACCCGAGCGTCTGGCGCTACATGTTCGCGATCTCCGCCCTGCCCGCCGTGGCGCTGTTCATCGGGATGCTGCGGATGCCGGAGTCCCCGCGCTGGCTCGTGGAGAAGGGCCGCCACCGGGAGGCCCTCGAGGTGCTCAAGACGGTGCGCTCGGAGGAGCGGGCGGTCGCCGAGCTCGGCGAGGTCGAGCACGTGGCGGAGGAGGAGCGGGCCGAGCGCCAGATCGGCCTGGGCGCCATCCTCTCCAACAAGAACCTGGTCCGGATCCTGCTCGTCGGCATCGGCCTGGGCATCGCCCAGCAGCTCACCGGGATCAACTCGATCATGTACTACGGCCAGATCGTGCTGATCGAGTCGGGCTTCAGCGCGAACGCCGCCCTGATCGCCAACATCGCCCCCGGCGTGATCGCCGTGGTCGGCGGTTTCATCGCGCTGTACCTCATGGACCGGCTCGATCGGCGCAAGACCTTCATGATCGGCCTGACCCTCACCACCACCTGCCACCTGCTGATCGGCGCCTCCTCCATGCTGCTCGAGGAGGGCAACCCGCTGCGGCCCTTCGTGATCCTGGCCCTGGTCGTGGCCTTCGTCGGCTCCATGCAGACGTTCCTCAACGTCGCCGTGTGGGTCTACCTCTCCGAGGTGTTCCCGCTGCACATGCGCGGCGTGGGGATCGGCGTGTCCGTGTTCATGCTGTGGGTGGCCAACGGCGTGCTCTCCCTCTACTTCCCCTCCCTGGTCGCCGCGGTGGGGATCACGGGGACGTTCTTCCTCTTCGCCGGGGTCGGCGCGCTGGCGCTGCTCTTCGTCTACACGCAGGTCCCCGAGACCCGCGGGCGCACGCTGGAGGCGCTGGAGGAGGACGTGACGACCGGCGCGATCTACACGGTCAAGGCGCCGAACTCCTAGGCCGCCGTCGGCCGCGAGGACCTCGTGGCACGGACGAGCCCCCGGGACCGGAGTCAGCCGACCTTGGTGAGGGGGGCGTAGCGCAGCAGCAGCCGCTTCTCGTCCCCGCCGAAGCGCACCTTGGCCACGGTCTTGTCCCCGGCCCCCTCGACGGACACCACGGTGCCCTTGCCGAAGGCCTTGTGGTCCACGGTGTCCCCGACGGACAGGCTCGGGATCTCCTTATTGGGCTGCACCCGCCCCGCGGCGGCCCGGGACGGCGCCATCCGCTCGAAGGCGGCGTTCGAGGAGGCCGCGGCGCCCCAGTACGAGCCGCGCATCCCGTCCCGCTGCCCGGAGCCGCCGGCGTGCAGGGAGGAGCCCCAGGAGGCCGGGGCCGAGGATCCCTCGCGCTTCCACTCGAGCAGCTCCGCCGGGATCTCGTCCAGGAACGGGCTGGCCGGGTTGTACTGGGACTGGCCCCACATCGAGCGGAACTCGGAGCGGGTGAGGTACAGGCGCTCCCGGGCGCGGGTCAGGCCCACGTAGGCGAGGCGCCGCTCCTCCTCCATCTCCTTCTCGTCCGTGAGGGAGCGCTGGTGCGGGAATAGCCCGTGCTCCATGCCGGTCAGGAAGACCACGGGGAACTCGAGGCCCTTGGCGGTGTGCAGGGTCATGAGGGTGACCACGCCTTGGGCGCGGGCCTCGGCGACCTCCGCCGCGATCTGCTCGGCGCTCGGCCCGCCCTCCGCGGACCCTGCGGGCCGGTTGGGGATCTGGTCCGCGTCGGCCACGAGCGAGACGTGCTCCAGGAACTCGGGCAGCCCGGCGTCGGGGTTGTCGCGCTCGAACTCCCGGACCACGGCCACGAGCTCGGCGAGGTTCTCCACGCGGGACTCGTCCTGCGGGTCGGAGGACCCGCGCAGCGCGGCGAGGTAGCCGGACTGCTCGAGCACCGCCTCGAGCACCGTGGCGGCCCCCGAGGCCTCGGCGACCGAGGCGAGGTCGTCCATGAGCTGCACGAACGCCCGGACGGCGTTCAGCGAGCGGGTGGCCATCCCGGGGGCCTCGTCGGCGCGGCGCAGGGCGTCCATGAAGGAGATCCGCTCGCGCTCGGCGAGCGCGGCCGCCGCCCCCTCGGCGCGGTCGCCGATGCCGCGCTTGGGCTCGTTGACGATGCGGCGGACGTTGATGTCGTCGTCCGGGTTGACGATGGAGCGCAGGTAGGACAGGGCGTCCTTGATCTCCTTGCGCTCGTAGAAGCGGGTGCCGCCCACCACCTTGTACGGCAGGCCCACGCGCATGAGGATCTCCTCGAGGGAGCGGGACTGGGCGTTGGTGCGGTAGAAGACGGCGACGTCACCGGGGCGGTAGCCGTCCTCGTCCTGGAGGCGGTCGATCTCCTCGGCGATGAACCGGGCCTCCTCGTGCTCGTTCTCCGCGGCGTAGCCGGTGATCTTCGCGCCGTCGCCGGACGCGGTCCACAGCCGCTTGTCCCGGCGTGCCTTGTTCTTGGCGATCACCGCGTTCGCGGCGGTGAGGATGTTCTGCGTGGAACGGTAGTTCTGCTCCAGCAGGATGGTGCGCGCCTGCGGGTAGTCCTGCTCGAAGTCGACGATGTTGCGGATGTCGGCCCCGCGGAACGCGTAGATCGACTGGTCGGAGTCGCCCACGACGGTCAGCTCCGCGGGCGGCACGGGGCTCGCCCCGGGACCGGTCTCGGCACCGGCGCCCGTGCCGACGAGCTCCCGGACCAGGGCGTACTGGGCGTGGTTGGTGTCCTGGTACTCGTCGATGAGCACGTGCCGGTACCGGCGCCGGTAGTACTCGGCGACCTGCGGGAACGCCCGGAGCATGTGCACGGTCTGGCCGATGAGGTCGTCGAAGTCCATCGCGTTGGCCGCGCGCAGCCGCTCGGTGTAGCCGCGGTAGACCTGGGCCACCGCGCTCTCGAAGGGGTCGGTCTCCGAGACGCGGGAGAGGTACGTCTCGTCGTCGACGAGCTCGTTCTTCAGCGCCGAGATCCGGTGCTGGATGCTCTTGGGCGCGAAGCGCTTCGGGTCGAGGTCGTGCTGCTTCGCCACGAGGGTGATCAGCCGCAGCGAGTCCGCGGAGTCGTAGATCGAGAAGCTCGACTTCAGGCCCACGCTGGCGGCCTCGCGCCGCAGCACCCGCACGCAGAACGAGTGGAACGTGGAGATCGACATCGACTTCGCCGACTCCCCCACCAGCTCGACCACGCGCTCGCGCATCTCGGCGGCGGCCTTGTTCGTGAACGTGATCGCCAGGATCTCGCCCTGGTGGGCTCGCCCGGTGGCCAGCAGGTGGGCGATCCGGTGGGTCAGCACGCGGGTCTTGCCGGAGCCCGCGCCGGCGACGATCAGCAGCGGCGAACCGGCGTGCTCCACGGCGGCCCGCTGCGGTTCGTTGAGACCCTCCACGAGGGCGTCCGCGGACACGGCGCCGCGGCGCGGGGCCGCACCGGCGGCGGGGCGCGCCGGGGAGGAGGAGGGCAGGAGCGGGTTGTCGAAGAGGTAGTCCATCGTGGTCCCAGTCTACCGAGGGCAGGTGACACCGGGGCCGGGGCGGGAGCCGGCTCAGACGAAGTGCAGCTCCAGCCGGTGCCGCCCGTTGTCGTCGTCGACCCACAGCTCCGAGTCGGCCACGGTCACCCGGACGGGCCGCTTCAGCCGGATGTCGTCGTCGAACTCCGCGGCCCCGTCCTCGCCGCCGCCGTAGACGGTGTCCAGCTCCCGGTCCGTCAGGTCGAGGTGGCGGATGGCGTCGTTGCCGGTGTCGGCGATCACGATGGACCCGTCGTAGAGGATCTGCAGGTCCTCCGGGTGGTCCAGCTGCGCCACGTCGGCCGGCCCGTCGGTGAAGCCCGGCCCCGCCCGGCCCACCACGGTGCAGACCCGCGGGGCGCCGTCGGGCTTGTCCGTGTCGATCTCGATGCAGCGCAGGGAGGAGGAGTCGCGGTCCACGAACCAGAGGGTCCCGGCGCCGTCCTCGGTGATCGAGACGGTGGCGGCGAACGTGGCCTGTCCCGCCCTGCCGTCCCGCCGCCCGGGCTCCCCCGTGCCCGCGAACTCGTACAGCACGTCGGTGTACGGGTCCCAGCGGAACAGCCGGTGCAGGGACGGCACCGCGACGATCACGGCCGAGAGCTTGTGCGACCACACCATGTCCGCGACGGGGGCGCCGCCGAGGACGGAGCAGTCCACCGTGCGGCGCACCGTCTCGTGGTCCTTCTCGAACAGCCTCAGTGCATTGCCCTCGGTCAGCCGCATGAGCAGGCCGTCCGGGAGTCCGATGGACAATTCCATGACCGGCACCTCCGTGTCGTCCTCGTCGCGCGCCCGGTCGTCGTCGGCCGGACCGTTCCCCCGCGGGCCGTGAGGACCGGTGCGGGTGGCCCCAGCCTACTCCTGGGTCGGGCGCCCGGCGGGGGACGCACAGCCGGATCCGCCACCGGACCGCCCGCCGGACCACGGGCCGCGGCACCGGCCGGGCCACGGGCCGGATAATGGGGGCATGGGACTGACACGGGCGCAGAAGGCACGCAAGCACGGCGGCGCGGCGGTCGCGGCACCGCCGCGGGGAACGCGGCTGCACGAGGCGCGGCCCGGGGAGCTGCGGCCCGAGCCCGCCCGGACGAGCTCCGGGCTCGTGGTCGGGGTGGCCATGGGCGTCTCCGCGCTGCTGTGGCTGTACGTGCACGCGTGGGTGCTCCCCCGGTTCGGCGCGGCCGCCGCGGACGGCCTGCTGCTGCCCGAGTGGATGCCCGGCGGGTTCGGCCCGGCGCACGCCGAACGGCTGGCCGCCGCGCTCGGCACTGAGGGACGGGCCCAGTACGAGGCCGTGCACCGCTCCTCCGGGCTGCTCGCCCCGCTCTTCGTGGGCCTGGCGTGGCTGCTCCTCGTCGCCCTCCACACGGCCTCGCGGGCCCGCCGGTGGCTGCGCTCGGCGGTCGTGCTCGGCTTCGCAGCCGTCTCCCTGGCGGGCAACGCGGCGATCGACGCCGCGCTCGCGGATCCCGGCGACGCCTCGGCCGTGGCCACGGCCTCGGCCCTGGTGGTGGCGCGCTGGGTGCTGCTGGCGCTGCTGCTGGCGGTCACCGCGGCGGTGGCCGTGGAGGCGCTGCGGCGCCGGGTGCCGCGGTCTCCGGCCGGCGAGCGGGGGCGCCCCGCGGACCCGCCGCGCTGAGCGGCGGGGCCCGGACGGCGGGACGCCCCGGACCGGGTGGTCCGGGGCGTCCCGGTGGTGCCCCCGATTGGATTCGAACCAACGACACCGGCTTTAGGAGAGCCGTGCTCTATCCCCTGAGCTACGGGGGCGACGCCGAACAGTCTAGGTGCTGCCCGGGAAGCCCGCGAACCGGGCGCGTCTAGGATCGGTGCCATGCCCGTCTACATCGATCCGCCGCTGTGGCCCGCGCACGGGACGCACTTCTCGCACCTGGTCTCCGACTCCTCCTACGAGGAGCTGCACGCCTTCGCGCACCGGCTGGGCGTGCCCCGGCGCGCGTTCGACCGGGACCACTACGACGTGCGGGGAAGCCTCTACGACCGGGCGGTGGCCGCGGGCGCGCGGCCGGTCCCGGGACGCGAGCTCACCCGGGTGCTGCTGCGCAGCGGCCTGCGCGTGCCCGCCCGGGCGCGCCCGGAGCGGATCGCCCGGGTGCTGCGCCGGCGGTGGGACGGGCGCTTCCCCGGCCTGCCGCAGCTCGGCGCGGAGCTCGTCGACCGCTGGGGGGAGCCGCACCGGCACTACCACGGCCGCGCGCACCTGCTGGCGGTCCTCGAGGCCCTCGAGGAGCTGACCGCCGGGGCCGGGCTGGGCCGGGCGCAGCACGACGCGCTCCTGCTGGGCGCCTGGTTCCACGACGCCGTCTACGCCGGCCGGCCCGGGCAGGACGAACGGGACTCCGCCGACCTGGCCCGGGACCGCCTGTCCGCGGCCGGTCTCGCCCCGGAGGTGGTCGCCGAGGTCCGGCGGCTGGTCCTGCTCACCTTCGACCACGCGGCCGCCCCCGGCGACCTCCCCGGGGCGCTCCTGCTGGACGCGGACCTCGCCGTGCTGGGGTCGGCGCCGGACGGGTACGCGGCCTACACCGAGGGCGTGCGCCGGGAGTACGCGCACGTGCCCGACGCCGACTTCGCCGCCGGGCGGCTACGGGTGCTTGAGGCGCTGCGGGACCGGCAGCCGCTCTACCGCACGCCGGCCGCGCAGCGGCGCTGGGCGGCCCGCGCCGCCCGGAACCTGGAGGGCGAGGTCGAGCGGCTGCGCACCGGCGCGGACCGGGGCTCGCCCGCCGACGTGGAGGTCCTCACGATCACGGCGGTGTGCCTGCGCGACGACGACGGCGCACTGCTCACGGTGCGCAAGCGGGGCACCGACCGGTTCATGCTGGTGGGCGGCAAGCTGGACCCGGGCGAGACCGCCGTCGAGGCGGCCGTGCGGGAGACCGCCGAGGAGGTCGGCCTGGCGCTGCGCCCCGGTCAGCTGCGCCTGCTGGGGCAGTTCCGGGCCCCCGCCGCGAACGAGGCCGCCACGTGGGTGCACGCCACGGTGTTCACCGCGCCGCTCACCGGGCGCCCGGAGGCCCGGGCGGAGATCGAGGAGCTGCGCTGGCTGCGGCTGGACGACGTCCCGCTCGCCGGCCTGCCGGCCGATCTGGCGCCGCTGCTGCGGGAGCACGTCATTCCCGCGCTGCGGGGCTCCCCTTCGCCTCGTCCGACTCCGCCGCGGCACGGTGCCGCCGGTGGAGCAGGATCCCGGTGAGCAGGCCCAGCACGATCCCGGCGCCGCCGAGGACGGACAGCCACATGGCGGCGTGGCCGACGAAGGCGGCCACCACGAAGCCGGCCACGATCCCGGGCACGGCGCCGCCGATCATGCCGTAGGCCATGTAGGCGTACTCACGGTCCAGGCTCGTGCGGGCGTTGCGGCTGAAGTCGGTGGCCATGGGCCCAGTCTATCGGCGCCGGAAGCTCCGGCCGGGGCGTGCAGGCGCCCCGGCCGGTGGCGTGCTCCGGGACCGGAGGGCGGGCGGGCGCCCGGACGAACGACGGGTGCGCGGGACCTGTCTGGCCGACCAGGTCCCGCGCACCCGCAGCGATGCTCTCGCGTGCGCTCAGCGCACGCGGACGTAGACCGGGCCGGAGCCCACGTTGACGCTGTCGATGACCGTGGTGCCGCCGTTCCAGCCGCCGTGCACGGCCTTGCCGCCGCCGATGTAGATGCCGATGTGGGCCATGCCCATGCCGCCGTCCGCGTAGTAGACGAGGTCGCCGGGCTTGGCCTGGCCGGCGGAGACCTGCGTGCCGAGGCTCAGGTAGGAGGCGGGCCAGCCGTGGTGGTTGATCCCGGCGGCGCGCAGGGCGTTGCTGACCAGGGCCGTGCAGTCCTGGCCGACGCCGAGCTGGCCCAGGGCGGCCGAGGAGATGGTGGCGCCCTTGCCGGAGGCGGAGCTCTGCGGGGTGACGGTGCGCTCGGCCGCCGGGGCCGCCTGCACGACGGGCTTCGGAGCGGCCGCGGGCTTCGGGGCCGCCTGCACGACGGGCTGCGGTGCCGGAGCAGGCTTCGGGGCGACCACCGGCTTGGGGGCGGCCACCGGCTTCGGCGCCGGCTGGGCCACGGGGGCCGCGGCGGGGGCCGCCTGGACGGCGGGGGCGGCCGGCTGCGGGGCCGGGGCGACGACCGGCTGGGCGGCCGGCGCGGCCGCCTGCTGCTGGTCGGCCGGACGGACCTGCGGCTCCGCCGTCCTCGGCGCCGCCTTCCGCTCCGCCCGGTGCTCGGACGGCTGGTGGGCCTTCACCACGTGGGCGGCCGGCTCGAGGGAGACGGTCGGGGCGGCGGAGGGGGTCGCGGCGGCCACGGCGGACAGCGGGGCGTCGGCGGCGGCCTCCTGGGCCGGGGCCTCCTGCGCGGAGACGGTGGTGGCCAGGGCCAGGCCGGAGAAGGCGGCGACGGCGGCCACGGTGCGGGCCCGGCCGGAGAGGAGGGAGCGGACGCCGGTGGTGGAGGTCAGGTCACGAGTCATGGGGGATTCAGCAGGCTTTCTGGAGGGCCGGGCGGACCTGCCGGGAGACTGCGGTGACAGCACGGATCACCCCGCGCGAGGGCACGCGGGGTGATCCGATCTCCGGCAGCGCGGCGCCGTCCGGATCCGGAGGGCCGCGCACGGCGGGAAGACAGAGGATGGGGTGCCCAGGGGGCGGTGCGCACCGGGCCCGGGGAGGCGGAGGGGGTGCGGCGGACCCGGGAGCGCGGGTCGCGGTGGTCCGGGACGGACCGGGTGTCCCCCGCGGCGACCCTGGGGTCGCCGCGGGGGACGGGCCGGATCAGCCGATCCGGTAGTAGCCGTCGAGCTGCATGGCGTTGACGGAGTGGATCTGCGTGCCCTGCGCCGGGTTCAGCGCCGAGATCATCTTGCCGCCGCCGATGTAGATGCCCACGTGGCCGCCGCCGTTCTGGGAGACGAGGTCGCCGGGCTGGGGGGTGGTCACGGGGGTGCCGGCGGCGAACTGGGCCCAGGTGGTGCGGGGCAGGTCGATGCCGTTCTGGGCGAAGACCCACTGGGTGAAGCCGGAGCAGTCCCAGGCGCCGAAGGAGGTGCCGCCGTAGACGTAGGCGGAGCCGATGCCCTGGTGGGCGGTGCCCACGATGCCGCCGGCGGCCGCGGGGATCTCGGTCGTGGCGTTGGACTGCGGGGTCACGCTCGCGGTGGAGACCGCCGGCTGCGGGGCGGGGGCCGGGGCCTGGTAGGCCGGGGCCGCGGGCTGCGCGGCGACGGGCGCCTGGTAGGTGTAGGAGGCCAGCGAGGCGGCGGCCGAGGCGGGGGCCGAGTAGGCGGCGCCGGAGGACGCGGGGATCTCGGCGTAGGCCTGGGCCGGGGCGATGGAGCCGACGATCGCGGCACCGGCGGCGGCGGCGATCGTGGTGTTGCGCACGGCGTGCGAGGCGGTCTCGGCGCGGTGGCGGGCAGTGCTCTGCTTGAAAATAGCCATGGGTGTGTTCCTCCCTTTGCCTACGAGGTGAGCTGTCGGATTCGGGTGGGAGTCACCCGGCCGCAGAGCGCGTGCGCTCTGAACGACTTAACCCCAAGGCCCCGGATCACCGGGACCGGAAATGGTTCCCCCGCTTCTGCCAAGCAGTTTCTGTGCATGGGCCCCGGGCACCGGCAGAATTCGGCGATGTGCACGAGGGTGCCGATCCGACCAGTGATCGGCACGCGTTGAACAATACATGACCGGTTACGGAAGTGTCACGTTTTGATCACGGAGGGTCACGGAATTGCATCGCGAGACGCCCCGAAATCCGCGGATTGTGTCGCTTCCGGCTATCAGTGCGACCGGCCGGCGAACGGTGGAGCGAGGGTCCGGAGACCTCGGGGTCGCCCGCTGACCAGGGCGTTCACCGTGGACGGGGCCCGGCCCGGCCGAACTGGCCGAAAGTGCCTTGTGAACGTCCCCACAAGGGCGGCGGGGTCGCTCAGGCGGCGAGGACTCGGATGGCCCCGGCCGTGCGCAGGTCGATCTCCGCGGACCGGCCGGTGCGGGCGACCTCGATGCGCACCCGCTGGCCCTCCACGCGCGCCCGGACCACGGCCCCGGTCAGCACGCCCACGTCGCTCAGCACGCCCAGCAGCGCGGAATCGGCCTGCACGACCTCCGGCAGCAGCGCCACGGTGTGGGTCCCCTCCGGATCGGCCCGGGCGGCGTCGAGCAGGGAGGGGTGCCCCGCCGCCGACGGGCTGTCCCCGACGCCCAGTGCGGCCAGGCCGGGGATCGGTGTGCCGTACGGGGAGTAGCGGGGGCTGTGCAGCAGGTCCACCAGCCGCCGCTCGACCTGCTCGCTCATCACGTGCTCCCAGCGGCACGCCTCGTCGTGGACCTGCGCCAGGTCCAGCCCGATGACGTCGGCCAGCAGCCGCTCCGCCAGACGGTGCTTGCGCATCACCTGCACCGCCCGTTCGCGGCCCAGCTCGGTGAGCACCAGGGAGCGGTCGGGTCCCACCGTCAGCAGTCCGTCGCGCTCCATCCGGGACACCGTCTGCGAGACGGTCGGCCCGGAGTGGTCGAGGCGCTCGACGATGCGCGCCCGCATGGGCGTGATGCCCTCCTCCTCGAGCTCGAGCACGGTCCGCAGGTACATCTCCGTGGTGTCGATCAGATCGCTCATGCCTCAGTCATCCTTCGTCCGGCCGTCCGTCCCCGGGGATCCCGCCCGGTCCTGTCCTCCCGCACGAGCTTAGTCCGCGCGCCCCCGCCGCGGAGGGGGCCGCGCCCCGGCGGCGGGGACCGGCCCCGGGTGGGGCAGAATGGGCCGGGGCCCGGCCGCGCACGCCCCGGCTCCGCCGCCCCGCCCGCCGCCTGCCGCACGTCCGTCACGAGGGAGCACCCGTTGTCCGCACACGTCACCATCCCCCAGCACCTGCTCCCCGCCGACGGCCGGTTCGGCGCGGGGCCCTCCCGGGTCCGCCCGGAGCAGGTCGACGCCGTCGCCCGGGCCGGGGCGGGGCTGCTCGGGACCTCCCACCGGCAGGCGCCGGTCCGGGGGCTCGTGCGCTCCGTGCGCGAGGGCCTGGCGCAGTTCCTCGCGCTCCCCGAGGGCCACGAGGTCCTGCTCGGCGTCGGCGGGGCCACCGCCTTCTGGGACGCCGCCGTCTTCGGGCTGGTCGAGGCCAGGGCCCAGCACCTGGTGTTCGGGGAGTTCGGCGCCAAGTTCGCCCAGGCCACGGACGCCGCGCCGTTCCTGGAGGCCTCCTCGGTGGTCGAGTCCGCCCCCGGCACCCGGCCGGAGCCCCGAGCCGAGGACGGCGTGGACGTCTACGCGTGGCCGCAGAACGAGACCTCCACCGGCGTGGCCGCCCCCGTGGTCCGGCCCGCCGGCATCGCCGACGAGGCGCTGGTGCTGGTCGACGCCACCTCGGCGGCGGGCGGGATGGCCGCGGACCTCTCCGCGGCGGACGTCTACTACTTCTCCCCGCAGAAGAACCTCGGCTCCGACGGCGGGCTGTGGCTGGGGGCGTTCTCCCCCGCCGCCGTCGAGCGGATCGAGCGGATCGGCGCCTCGGGCCGCTGGGTCCCCGACTTCCTCAAGCTGACCACGGCCCTGGAGAACTCGCGCCGGGACCAGACCTACAACACCCCGGCGCTGGCCACGCTGGTGATGCTGGACGAGCAGCTGCGCTGGCTCAACGGCCGGGGCGGCATGGCCTGGGCGGCGGCCCGCACGAAGGAGTCCTCCGACCTGGTCTACGCCTGGGCCGAGGACTCCGCCTTCGCCGCGCCCTTCGTGGCCCGCCCGCAGGACCGCTCCACGGTGATCACCACGGTGGACTTCGACCCCACCGTGGACGCCGCCGCCGTGGCGGCCGTGCTGCGCGCCCACGGCGTGGTGGACGTGGAGCCCTACCGCAAGCTGGGGCGCAACCAGCTGCGGATCGCCACCTTCGTCTCGATCGAGCCCGACGACGTCGCCCGGCTGCTGGCCTGCGTGGACCACGTCGTCGAGCGGCTGCGCGCGGCGGGCGGCGGACGCTAGGGGGCCGTCCCCGGGGACGCCGCCCCGGCCGCGGAGCCCCGGGCGCGCAGCCGCAGCCAGAACAGGGCGCCCACCAGGGCCCCGCCGAGCCCGGCGGCCACGGCCACGCCCATCCCCCACCGCGCCCCGAGGGCGTCCGTGATCCACCCGACCACAGGCGCCCCGACCGGGGTGCCGCCCATGAAGATGGCCATGTACAGGCTCATCACCCGCCCGCGCATGACCGGGGAGGTGGTCGTCTGCACGTAGGCGTTGGCGGTGGTCATGATCGTCAGGGAGGACAGCCCGCACGGGACCAGCCACAGCGCGAACACCGTCAGGGTGGGCGCCGTGGCCGCCCCGAGGCAGCTGAGCGCGAAGACGGCGCTGCCGCCGTAGACGTAGCGCAGCCGGGCGCGGCGCCGCCGGGCCGAGAGCAGGGCACCCGCCACCGTGCCCACGGCGAGGACCGAGTTGAGCGCCCCGAAGGTCTCCGGTCCCCGGCCGAACTCGGGCCCGGCCATGGCGGCCAGGAACACGGCGAAGTTCAGCCCGAAGGTGCCGATGAGGAAGATCGTCACCAGCACCGCCACGATGTCGGGACGGCCGCCGACGTAGGCCAGCCCCTCCCGGATCTGCCCGCGCCCCCGTCCGGAGCGCGGCATCCCGCGCAGCTCCTCGGCCCGGATGGCGAGGATCGCGGCGAGCATGGCGCCGAAGGTCAGCGTGTTGAGCAGGAAGACCCACCCGGACCCGATCGAGGCCACGAGCACGCCCGCGGCGGCGGGACCGATCATCCGGGCCGCGTTGAACGAGGTGGAGTTCAGGGCCACGGCGTTGGAGAGGTACTCGTCGTCGACCATCTCCGAGACGAAGGTCTGGCGCACGGGGGCGTCCAGGGTGGACGCGACGCCGAGGGCCAGGGCGAAGGCGTAGACGAGCCCCAGACTCGCCACCCCGGTCAGCACGACCGCGCCGAGCCCCGCCGCGAGCGCGGCCATGGCCGTCTGGGTGCACAGCAGCAGGCGGCGCCGGTCCATCCGGTCGGCGAGCACCCCGGCCCAGGGCGCCAGGAAGAGCTGGGGCAGGAACTGCAGGGCGGTCACCACGCCCATCGCGGTGGCGTCGTGGTCCGAGAGCTCGTCGAAGACCAGCCACGACTGCGCGGTGCGCTGCATCCACGTGCCGATGTTGGACACCAGGGCGCCCAGGAACCAGACGCGGTAGTTGCGGAAGCGCAGGGACCGGAACACGCCGCGGCCGGGATCGGGCCCGTCCGCGGCCGCGACGCCGCCCCGCGGGGCGCTCAGGGCCGTTCGCCGTCCGGCGACGGCACGGCCCCGTCCTGCGCGCCGGACCCGGCGGCGGCCCCGTCGCCGGGTCCGGCCGGATCCTCGGCGGCGGCCTCCGGGGCGGCGGGGGCCGCCGCGGCGTCCTCCTCGGCGCGCTCCTGCTCCTCCTGGGCCTTCTCCTCGGGGCTCACCCGCTCGGACCAGGGCACCCACTCGGGGGCCAGCAGGGCGTCCGCCCCGGGCAGCAGCCCGACCTCGCACACGGTCACCGTCTTGCTGCGCGGCGCCCGGGCGAGGCTGGCGAACCAGTCCCAGCCGCGGTAGCCGGGCAGGGTGCACTCGAAGAGGTGGACGACCAGCCGGTCCTCCTCCACCTGCACGCGGTGACCGGGGCCGATCTGCCAGGGCTCCGCGATCTGCTCCACGCCGGCCCGGGCGGCGGCGACGTCGGCGATCAGCAGGGCGTCCTGCTTGGGGGCCCGGCGGCGGGCCGGGCGCACCGGGCGGGCAGGAGGCGCGACGGCCGCCTCGGCGGGCGCGTCCTGGACGGTCTCCTCGGTCACTGCTGGTCTCCCTCGTGGTGGGTGCTGGGTGGGGTGCCCGGGGCCCGGGCCGGTCGGCTCAGACGTCCAGGTTGTCGGCCACGGTGCGCAGGATGGCCGCGATCTTCCGGCCGTGCGCGGAGTCCGGGTAGCGGCCGCGGTGCAGGCCGTTGGACATCTCGTCCAGGAGCTTGATGAGGTCCTCGGTGATGACCGCCATCTCGTCGGCCGGTTTGCGGACGTTCTTGGCGATCGACGGCGCCCGGTCCAGGATGCGCGCGGACAGCGCCTGCGCGCCGCGCCGCCCCTGGGCCACCCCGAACTCCATGCGCGTCCCCGGCTTCACCGTGGTGGCGCCGGAGGGCAGCGCCGAGGAGGGCAGGAACACCTCCTGGCCGTCGTCGGTGGCCAGGAAGCCGAAGCCCTTCTTGGAATCGAACCACTTCACCTTGCCGGTGGGCACGCTGTCTCCCTCGTCGTCGTCCTCGTGGCAGGGCGGCCCCGCCGTCCGTGCTGCCGGGCCACCCTGTGGAACCCCCCATTCTAGCCCCGCCGCAGGCCCCGGGACGCCCGCGCACGCGGTCACGGCGGGGTCCTCGGCTCGCTATTCTGGACGCATGCCTTCCCACGACGACTGCACCGCCACGCCCGGGGGCCGCCCCGCCCGCCGACCCGGGATCGACCTCCTCGGCGCCGCCGCGGTGGTGCTGGGCCTGGTCTGCGCGGTGTGCCTGGCGCTGCTGCTGGTGCTGAAGGCCCTCGGCGCGGACCCGTGGGACGGGCTGACGGTCATCCCGTGGTTCGTGCTGCCCGTGGCCTTCCTGCTCCTGTGCGCCACCCTGGTGCGCTCCGTGCTGCGCCGGCGCCGGGCCTGACCCGTGGTCCCGGACGGACTGCTCCGGGACCTGGCGGCCCGCTCCCCCGGTGAGCTGGCCGCGCTGCTCGACGCCCGGCCCGACGCCGTGCGCCCCGGGACGACGACGACCGCCGAGCTCGCCGAGGCCCTGCTCTCCCGGGCCGGTCTGAGCCGGGCCGTGGACGAGCTCTCCCGGCCGGAGCTGGACGCCCTCGAGCGGGCCGTGGTCCTCGGCGTCCCGGACGGGCCCGCCGCAGCGCTGCTGGCCGCCCCGCCGTGGGACCGGCTGCACCGGCTGGGCCTGGTCCACCGGGACGGGGACGCGCTGCGGCTCGTGCCCGGGGCGGCGGAGGCCCTGGGCCGCTATCCCGCCGGACTGGGCCGGCCCCGCCGGGTGCTCGCGGAGCGGGCCGCCCGCCTGCGCGGCGCCGAGCCGGCGGGCCCGGCGGCCCCCGCGGAGATCGCGCACTGGCCCGCGCCGGTGCGGGAGGTGCTCGAGCGGTTCCGGTCCCACCCGGTGGGCCTGCTGCCGGACGCGCTGCGCCGCCCGGACCCGGACGCCGCCGCCCGGCCCGTGGACTGGCTCCTGGCCCGCGGCGTCCTGCTCCCCGTGGACTCCCGCCACGTCGAGCTGCCCCGGGAGGTCGGTCTCGCCCTGCGCGGGGGCGACCCCTGGTCCCGGCCCCCGCAGGAGGCCCCCCTCCCCCCGGGCACGCGGGTGCCCGACCGGCTGCGGGACAACGCCGCCGCGGCGGCCGTGGAGCAGCTGCTGCGCCGGCTGGCGGGGCTGCGCGCCGAGCTGCGCGACCGCCCCCTGACCACCCTGCGCGCCGGGGGGATCGGCGTGCGCGAGCTGCGCCGCCTGCGCACCGCCCTGGCCCTGGAGCACCCGGAGCTCGTGCGCCTGCTAGGCCTGGCCGAGCTCGCCGGGCTCGTGGTGCTCGATCCGGACACCTCCGCGTGGCGGCCCGACCCGGCGCCCTTCGAGGACGCCGAGCGCCCCGAGCAGTGGCGGCACGTGGTGAGCTCGTGGCTGGCCGCCGACGTCGTGCCCTCGGCGGCCGGCCTGCCGCTGGCGGACGGCACCGTCGTGGGGGTCCTCACCCGCGGGGCGCACGCCGCGGAGTCCCCGCCGGTGCGCCGGGCGCTGCTGCGGGCCCACGCCGTCCTCGCCGCGGCCGCGCCGGGCGGGCACGGCCCCGAGGACGTCCTGGCGCTCGCCCGGTGGCAGCGCCCGCGGCTGGCCCGCTCCCTCGACCGGTGGGGGCCGGGCATGCTCACGGAGGCGGCCGAGCTCGGCCTCACGGGCGCCGACGCCCTCACCCCGGCCGGCCGCGCGGTCGCCGCGGGCCGGTCCGAGGAGGCCGCCCGGGCGGTGGCCGGCTGGCTGCCCGCCCCCTCGCGCACGGTGCTGCTGCAGGGCGACCTCACCGCCACGGCCACCGGCTACCTCGCCCCGGCCGTGGCCCGCGCCCTGGGCGAGCTCGCGGAGGAGGAGGGCCACGGCCCGGCGGCCCGGCACCGCTTCACCGAGCGCTCCCTGCACCGGGCCCTGGACGCCGGGTGGGACCCGGCGGGCATCCTGGCGTGGCTGGACGGGCACAGCCGCGGCCCGGTGCCGCAGGCGCTGGCCTACCTGGTCGAGGAGGCCGGCCGGGACCACGGCCGGGTCCGGATCACCCGCGCCGACTGGGTGCTGACCGGCGACGAGGACCTCCTCGAGGCCCTCGCCCGCTCCCCGCGCCTGGCGGGGCGCCCGCTGCGCCGGCCCGCCCCGGGGGTGCTCGTGGTCACCGGGGACGAGCCGGGCCCCGGCCGGCGCCGGCCCGGACCGGCGCGCGAGGGCGCCCTCGAGCAGCTCGTCGCCGCCGTCCGGGCCACCGGCACCGAGCCGGCGGTGGAGGCCGCCCGGCCGGGACCGCCGCCGGCCGCCGGGGACCCCGCCCCCATGCCCCGGGTCCCCGCGCCACGCCACCCGGCGCCCTCCGCCGAGGAGGTCGAGGACCTGCTGGCCCGCCTCACCGGCGCGCACGACGTCCCGCCGCCCGACAGCACCGACCGCACCGATCCCCGAGGAGGACACCGATGGGACCCCTGATCGTGCAGAGCGACCGCACCGTGCTGCTCGAGCTCGACCACGAGGACGCCGACGAGGCCCGCCGCGAGCTCGCCGCCTTCGCGGAGCTCGAGCGCGCCCCCGAGCACGTGCACACCTACCGGATCACCCCGCTGGGGCTGTGGAACGCCCGGGCCGCCGGCCTCGACGCCGAACGGGTGCTCGACGTCCTGCTGACCCGCTCCCGCTTCCCCGTCCCGCACGCCCTGCTCGTGGACATCGACGAGACGATGTCCCGCTACGGCCGGCTCGTGCTCGAGAAGGACCCCGTGCACGGGCTCGTGCTGCGCTGCCACGACGCCCCCGTCCTGGAGGAGATCGCCCGGCACCGGAAGATCGCCCCGCTGCTGGGCCCGCGGATCGACGGGGAGACCACCGTGGTCCACGCCAGCGCCCGGGGCGAGCTCAAGCAGCTGCTGCTGGGCGTGGGCTGGCCGGCCGAGGACCGGGCCGGGTACGTGGACGGCACGCCGCACCCCATCTCCCTGACGGGGACGGACCCCGTCTCCGGCGAGGCCTGGGCGCTGCGGCCCTACCAGCACCGGGCCGTGGAGAACTTCTGGGCCGGCGGCAGCGGCGTCGTCGTCCTCCCCTGCGGCGCCGGCAAGACGCTGGTGGGCGCCGCGGCGATGGCGGCGAGCTCGACGACCACGCTCGTGCTGGTCACGAACACGGTCTCCGCCCGGCAGTGGAAGGCCGAGCTGCTGCGCCGCACCACCCTGACGGCGGACGAGATCGGCGAGTACTCCGGGGCGCTCAAGGAGGTCCGCCCCGTCACCATCGCCACCTACCAGGTGCTCACGGCCCGCCGCGGCGGGATCCACCCCCACCTGGAGCTGCTCGACGGCCACGACTGGGGGCTGATCGTCTACGACGAGGTGCACCTGCTGCCCGCCCCCGTCTTCCGGATGACCGCCGAGCTGCAGGCCCGGCGCCGCCTGGGCCTGACCGCCACCCTGGTGCGCGAGGACCACCGGGAGGGCGAGGTGTTCTCGCTGATCGGCCCGAAGCGCTACGACGCCCCGTGGCGGGAGATCGAGGCCCAGGGGCACATCGCCCCTGCGGACTGCGTGGAGGTCCGGGTGGAGCTGCCCGTCGGGGACCGGATGGCCTACGCCGCCGCGGAGGACGCCGACCGGCACCGCCTCGCCTCGTCCTCCCCCCACAAGCTCGACGTCGTGGCCCGCCTGGTGGCCCGCCACCGCGGGGAGCCGGTGCTGGTGATCGGTCAGTTCCTGGACCAGCTGGACGAGCTGGGCGCGCTGCTCGACGCCCCGGTGCTCAAGGGCAGCACGGGCACGGCCCGGCGGGAGCGGCTCTTCGCCGCCTTCCGGGCCGGGGAGCTGCCGGTGCTGGTGGTGTCGAAGGTCGCGAACTTCTCGGTGGACCTGCCCGAGGCCTCCGTGGCGGTGCAGGTCTCGGGCGCCTTCGGCTCGCGCCAGGAGGAGGCCCAGCGCCTGGGGCGGCTGCTGCGGCCCAAGCGGGACGGCCGCCCGGCCACCTTCTACACGGTGGTGGCCCGGGACACCGTGGACGCCGACTACGCCGCCCGGCGCCGCCGGTTCCTCGCCGAGCAGGGCTACGCCTACCGGATCCTCGACGCCGCCGACCTCGCCGCCTCCGGCGAACTCCCCGGGTGACGGCGTGCTGCGTTCAGACGGCTTTCAGGGTCTTCCGAGAAAATGGTGCCCGTGAAGAACGAGAACCCCGAAGCGAAACTGCTCGTCGTCGACGACGAGCCCAACATCCTCGAGCTGCTGGCCACGTCCCTGCGCTTCGCCGGCTTCGAGGTCGTCACCGCCGCCAACGGCCGTGACGCCCTGGCCAAGGCGGAGTCCGAGGACCCGGACCTCGCGGTGCTCGACGTCATGCTCCCGGACATGGACGGGTTCTCCGTGACCCGCAAGCTGCGCGCGGCCGGGCGGCACTTCCCCATCCTCTTCCTCACCGCCAAGGACGAGACGGAGGACAAGGTCACCGGGCTGACCGTGGGCGGCGACGACTACGTCACCAAGCCCTTCAGCCTCGACGAGGTGGTCGCCCGCATCCGGGCCGTCCTGCGCCGGACCCAGCCCGCCGAGGAGGACGACTCGCGGCTGCGCGTGGACGACCTCGTCCTCGACGACGACGCCCACGAGGTCTTCCGCGGCGACCGGGAGATCGACCTGTCCCCCACCGAGTTCAAGCTGCTGCGCTACCTCATGCTCAACCCGAACCGGGTGCTGTCCAAGGCGCAGATCCTCGACCACGTCTGGGAGTACGACTTCAACGGGGACGCCTCCATCGTGGAGTCCTACATCTCCTACCTGCGGCGCAAGATCGACAACGACCCCGAGCTGCCGCCGCTGATCCACACCAAGCGCGGGGTCGGCTACCTGCTGCGGTCCTCGCACAAGCACCACTGACCCGGTCCGGGATGCAGACCCTGTCCTCCCGGTGGCGCTCGGCGTCGCTGCGCTCGCAGCTGATGGTCCTCACCGGTGTGCTGCTGGCGCTGTCCATCCTGGTGACCAGCTTCGTGGCGATCTCGGTGCTGCGCACCTCGATGCTCAACGGCATCGACGGCGAGCTGCGCGACTCCGTCCGGACGGTCTCCTCGGTGCTGATCGCGGACCTGCAGGGCGAGGAGGGCGTGCAGGTCCCGCACGCGGGCTATCTGCTCGACGCCGACGGCACCGTGGTGGCCGAGGCCGTCAACACCCCGGACGGCGTGCACGGGGTGCGCCCGGATCTGTCCAGGATCGACCTCGACTACGTGCAGGACCACCCCCTCGAGGCGGCGACCGTGGGCTCCGTGGGCGCCCCGGACCGGACCTGGCGGGTGGTCACGGCCAAGCCGCAGCAGCTGGACCTGGTGGTGGCCGTCGCGGAGCCGCTCGACGACACCAACGCCATGCTCAGCGCGGTGACGCTGCTCACGCTGAGCTTCGGGGTGGCGACCCTCTTCGCGGCGATGGCCGTCGGCTGGGTCCTCGTCACGCGTGCCTTCGCCCCGCTGCACCAGGTGGAGCAGACGGCCGCCCGGATCGCCGAGGGCGACCTCTCCCAGCGCATGGAGGGCTACACCCGGCAGACCGAGATCGGCCAGCTCTCCGCGTCCCTGAACACGATGCTCGGCCACATCGAGGACGCCTTCGAGGCCCGCACCCGCTCCGAGGGCAAGCTGCGCCGGTTCGTGGCCGACGCCTCGCACGAGCTGCGCACGCCGCTGGTCACCATCCGGGGCTACTCCGAGCTCTACCGGCACGGCGCCCTGCAGAAGCCCGAGGACGTGGGCAGCGCGATGGCCCGGATCGAGTCCGAGGCCAAGCGGATGACGCAGCTCGTGGAGGACCTGCTGATGCTGGCCCGCCTGGACGAGCGGCGCCCCGCCGAGAACGTCGACGTGGACCTGCTCCACCTCGCCTTCGACGCCGCCGGCGACGCCCGCGCCTCCGCCCCGGAGCGGCGGGTCGAGGTCGTGGGCCTGCAGGGCGCGGCACCCGTCTCGGCCTGGGTGCACGGCGACGAGTCGCGCCTGCGCCAGGTCGTGGCCAACCTGGTGACCAACGCCCTGCGCTACACCCCGGACGGCAGCCCGATCGAGATCGCGGTGGGCGTGGAGCGCTCGGTGGACGAGACCTTCAACGCCGTCCTGCAGGTGCGCGACCACGGCCCCGGCATCCACGGGGCGGACGCGGAGCGAGTGTTCGAGCGCTTCTACCGGGCCGACTCCTCCCGCACCCGGGAGACCGGCGGCACGGGTCTGGGCCTGTCCATCGTGGCCGCGATCGTCCAGCAGCACGACGGCACGGTCCGCCTCACCGAGACGCCCGGCGGCGGAGCCACGATGACCGTGCGCGTGCCGGGCATCGAGCGCTCCGACGACGCCCCTGAGGTCTGAGCGGGCCGCTCAGGACTCCTCGGTGCCCTGGTGGAAGCGCAGCTGCCAGGGCCCGAGCTCGGTGCGGGAGTCCTCCCGCACCCACAGCGAGCTGCGCAGGCTCGCCCGGTCCCCCGCCACCAGCCGGTAGACCAGGTGCACGGCCGCGGGGCCGAGCTCCGTGGCCGACAGGACGTGCACGTCCACCGGGCCGAGCCCCGGCTCGCGGGGAAGCCGGTCGAGGACCTCCGCCCGGGAGCACCACGTCCCCGAGGCGCCGACCTCGGCGAAGGACTCGTGGAGCAGCTGGCCCAGCCGACCGGCGTCGGCGCGGAGCTCCGGGCGCAGCAGGTCCCGCTCGAGGGCTTGGACGGTCTCCGCCGCCGACCGTCCGCGGGCCAGCTCCTCCTCGTGGGCCAGCAGCTCGCTGAGCAGGTCCGGGTCGTGGCGGTCCTCGGGCGCCGCGGGCGCCGGGGTGCGGCCCGCCGCGGGCGCCCGGTCCGGGGACGCGGCGCGGTCCGGGGTGGTGGTGCGGCCGTCCCCGGCGGGCCGGGCCGGGGTGCTCCCGGCGCCCGGGAAGCCCGGTCCCTCCGGCGCCGGCCGGCCGCTCTGGAACGCGGTGGCGACCGCGCGGGCGCGGGCGTCGGCGGCCTCGTTGAGCGCGTGGCCGGCGTGGCCCTTGACCCACTCGAAGTGCACGTCGCGCCCGGCCATGGCCGCGTCCAGGGAGCGCATGAGCTCCACGTTGAGCACGGGCTTGCCGTCCTTCTTCTTCCAGCCCTTCTTCTTCCAGCCCGGCATCCACTTGGTGATCGAGTTGATGACGTACTGGCTGTCGCACAGCACCCGCAGGGGCTCCTCGGGGCGGTGGGCCGTGGACTCGAGCAGGTCGAGCACGGCCTTGAGCTCGCCCATGTTGTTGGTGCCGTGCGGCCAGCCGCCGGCCCGCCAGGTGTCGTCGTCGATGTACCAGGCCCACCCGGCGGGGCCGGGGTTGCCCAGGGCGGAGCCGTCGGCGGCAGCAGTGATCGTCATGGCGTCCATCTTTTCACGGCCCCGGCGGCGCCCCGGACCGTGCTCAGTCGCCGGGGTCCTCCTCGAGACGCTGCTGGGCGACGTCGCGCACCCCGTCGACCCCGGAGAGCTGCACCGCGGCCGTGCGCAGGTCGGTCTTGCCCTCGAGCCGCAGCAGCAGCTCCACCTCCGGCCGCTCCGGGTCGTCGATCCGGCGGCTGGAGACCACGGAGGCACTGAGCTGGAGCTCCTCGACCACGGCCAGCACCTCCCGCAGCACCCCGTGGCCGTCCGCGTAGCGCAGCCGCAGCCCCTGCGGCGCCACCATGCGCGGCAGCCGGCGGGACAGCGGCGTCAGCGCCACGGCGGAGAGCAGGTGCAGCGCGGTCGCCGCGACCGCCAGGGGCACCAGCCCGGCCCCGCAGGCCATGCCGATTGCCGCGGAGAGCCAGACGCTCGCGGCGGTGGTCAGCCCGTGCACCACGTCCCGGTTGGTGAAGATCACCCCCGCCCCCAGGAAGCCGATGCCCGCGACCACCTGGGCCGCCACGCGGGAGGGGTCTGGGCCGGCGTCGATGCCCGGCAGCGTCCCGAAGCCGTAGGCGGAGACCAGGGTGAACACGGCCGATCCCGTGCCGACGAGGGTGTGCGTGCGCAGCCCCGCGCTCTTGCGCCGCAGCCGCCGCTCCAGACCCACGAGCGCGGTGAGCCCGAACGCCGTCACCACCAGGGCCAGCTGGACCGGGACCTGCTCCCAGTCGACGAAGTCCATGGCCGCTCCTCCCCGCGTGGTGACTCGATTGAACACCAAGTCCGTCGCCCGCGGAACGGGCGTCCGCCGGGGCCCGGCAACGGCGACGGGCCGGGCACCCCGGAGGGGGTGCCCGGCCCGTGCCGGATGCGTGGGTCGCACGCTCGACGGGTCAGCCGTCGATCACATCATGCCGCCCATGCCGCCCATGCCGTCGTCGGCACCGGCGCCGGCGCCCGCGGGCTCCGGCTTGTCGGCCACGACGGCCTCGGTGGTGAGGAACAGCCCGGCGATGGACGCCGCGTTCTGCAGCGCCGAGCGGGTGACCTTGACCGGGTCGTTGATGCCGGCGGCCATCAGGTCCTCGTACTCGCCGGTGGCGGCGTTGAGGCCGTGGCCCAGGTCGAGGCCGCGGACCTTGTCGACGACCACGCCGGCCTCGAGGCCGGAGTTGATGGCGATCTGCTTCAGCGGGGCGTCGATGGCGACCTTGACGATGTTCGCGCCGGTGGCCTCGTCGCCGGTGAGCTGCAGCTTGTCGAACGCCTTCTGGCCGGCCTGGATCAGGGCGACGCCGCCGCCGGCGACGATGCCCTCCTCCACGGCCGCCTTCGCGTTGCGCACGGCGTCCTCGATGCGGTGCTTGCGCTCCTTGAGCTCGACCTCGGTGGCGGCACCGGCCTTGAGCACGGCCACGCCGCCGGCCAGCTTGGCCAGCCGCTCCTGCAGCTTCTCGCGGTCGTAGTCCGAGTCCGAGTTGTTGATCTCGGCGCGGATCTGGGCCACGCGGCCCTCGATCTCCTCGGCGGTGCCGGCGCCGTCGACGATGGTGGTCTCGTCCTTGGTCACGACGACCTTGCGGGCCTGGCCGAGCAGGTCCACGGTGGCGGTCTCCAGGGACAGCCCGACCTCCTCGGTGATGACCTGGCCGCCGGTGAGGATGGCGATGTCGGCCAGCTGGGCCTTGCGGCGGTCGCCGAAGCCGGGGGCCTTGACGGCCACGGACTTGATGGAGCCGCGCATCTTGTTGAGCACCAGCAGGGCCAGGGCCTCGCCCTCGACGTCCTCGGCGATGATCAGCAGCGGCTTGCCGGCCTGCATGACCTTCTCGAGCACGGGGACCAGGTCCTTGACCGCGGAGATCTTGGAGTTGACCACGAGGATGTAGGGGTCCTCGAGGACGGCCTCCTGGCGGTCGGCGTCGGTGACGAAGTAGCCGGAGAGGTAGCCCTTGTCGAAGCGCATGCCCTCGGTGAGCTCGAGGTCCAGGCCGAAGGTGTTGGACTCCTCGACCGTGATCACGCCCTCCTTGCCGACCTTCTCCATCGCCTGGGCGATGAGGCGGCCGATCTCGGCGTCGCCGGCGGAGATGGACGCGGTGGCGGCGATCTGCTCCTCGGTCTCGACCTCCTTGGCGGAGGCCAGCAGCTCCTCGGTCACCGCGGCGACGGCCTTCTCGATGCCGCGCTTGAGGCTCAGCGGGTCGGCGCCGGCGGCCACGTTGCGCAGGCCCTCCTTGACGAGCGCCTGGGCCAGCACGGTGGCGGTGGTGGTGCCGTCGCCGGCGATGTCGTCGGTCTTCTTGGCGACCTCCTTGACGAGCTCGGCGCCGATCTTCTCGTAGGGCTCCTCCAGCTCGATCTCCTTGGCGATGGACACGCCGTCGTTGGTGATCGTGGGGGCGCCCCAGGCCTTCTCGAGGACCACGTTGCGCCCGCGCGGGCCGAGGGTGACCTTGACGGCGTCGGCCAGGGTGTTCAGACCCCGCTCGAGACCGCGGCGCGCCTCTTCGTCGAAAGCAATCATCTTTGCCATGTGACTTCGTCCCTCCTGGACGGTAGACAAACGGTCGACCTCCACGGTGCCCGCGACGGACGGCGCGCACGGCGGCGGGCTCTTCCCGACGCCGCACGGCACCTCACCGTGGTGGTTGAGGTGTCACTCCTGTGCCGGTGGCTGCCCGGGCCGGGCCGGGGACCGACCCCTTAGCAGTCCGCACGACTGAGTGCTAATCGCAATCTTGGCACTCGTCCGGGGAGAGTGCAAACCCCCCTGAGCCGGTGTCGCTCAGCCCTGCCACTCCTCGCGCAGCAGGCCGTAGATCATCCGGTCGTAGTACTCGCCGCCGACCTTGCGGGCCCGGCGCAGCCGGGCCTCCTCGGTGAAGCCGAGCTTCACGGCCACCCGGCACATGCCCACGTTGCCGCTCCAGGTCTCGAGGTCGAGCCGGTGGGAGTCCGAGCGGGCGAAGAGGTGGTCGATCCACAGCCGCATGGCCTCGGTGCCGTAGCCGCCGCTCCAGTGCTCCGGGGAGTAGACGGTGATGCCCAGCGAGCGCAGCGGCAGCAGGTGCGTACCGGTCCCGGGGTCCTCGGTGGGCTTCTCCGACCAGTACCAGGACACCTGCCCGATGAACCGGCCGGTGGCGGCGTCCGCGATGACCATGGTCTCCCGCGGGTCCGGCCAGTCCTGCGCGGCCACGTGGGCGCGCAGGGTGGAGAGCCAGCGCTGGGCGCCCTCCGCGGTGAAGTTCGGGTAGAACGGCCCGTCCGTGCGCTGCCACTCGTGCTCGCCGCCGCCCTCGGGCGGCATGATCCACTGCTCGTACGCGGCGAGGTCCTCCTCGGTCCAGTCACGGAGGTGGACTCGGCTGCCTGCGATCTGCACGGTGTGCTTCCTTCCGGGGGCGTTCGGGGGCGGGGGCCCGGGTCGTGGGCGGTGCCGGTCAGGGCTGCGGGGACGAGACGGCCGGGGCAGGCGCCGTGTCCCCGGCGCCCTCGAGGAACGCGTACGCCCCCACGCCGAGGCTGAGCACGCCGGCCACGACGATCGCGATCAGCTCCCCCGAGCCCACCCGGGCGGTCCGCCGCCGGCCGCGGTGGGCGCCCTGGCGCGGGCCGTCCTCGGGGACGTCGTCGAACTCGTCGGGCGGGTACTGGCTCATCCGAGGTCCCCGCGCTGCCGGCGCAGCCGGCCCACGAGCATGGGGTCGTGCTCGAGGGCCGCGCGGCTGTCGATCAGGACGTTGAGCCGCTGGTAGTAGCGGGTCGGGGACAGCCCCAGGCGGCGCCGGATCTCCATCTCCTTGGCCCCCTGGTACTTCCACTGCAGGTTCTCGATCGCGAGGATCTCCCGGTCGGTCTCGTCGAGCCCGGAGCCGGCCGGGGGCCCGTCGGGCGGCGCGTCCGCCGCGGGTTGCTCCTCCGCCGCGGGCGGGTCCCCTGCGACGGCTTGCTCCTCGGCCGCGGGCTGGTCCTCCGCCGCGGCGCCGTCCGCGGTCACCGGGACTCGACCCTCGGCCGCAGGGAGACGGTGGTCATCTGCGCGTCCGCGCCGGCGTCCACGACGGCGCGCACCGCCGCCGCCACGGACTCGGGGCGGATGTAGCGTTCGGGCACGTACTCGTTGCCCAGGCCGGCCTGGATGTCCCGCTGCATCTGGGTGTCCACGGGCCCGGGGTGCACGGAGCTGACCACGATGCCGTCGGCCTCCACCTCCTGGCGCAGGGAGTCGGCGAGCGCGCGCAGCGCGAACTTCGACGCCGCGTAGACCGCGTCCCCGGCGCGTGCGGTGAACCCGGAGCCGGAGTTGAGGAACACCACCGTGCCGCGGGCCGCGCGCAGGGCGGGCAGCAGGAGCCGGGTCAGCTCCGCGGGGGCCACCACGTTGAGCTCGAGCTGGTCCCGCCAGTCGTCCACCGAGGCCGCCGCCACGGTGGTGCGCCCGGCGCGGGCCGCCGAGTGCACGAGGACGTCGACCCGGTCGAGGTCCGCCAGCGCGTCCGGCAGCCGCGCGAAGTCGGTGAGCTCCGCGGCGCGCACGGTGACGTGGGGCAGCTCCGCCAGCTCGGCGAGGCGGGCGGGCTCGCGCCCCAGGGCCACGACGTCGTGGTCCCGGGCCAGGTCCGCCACGCACGCGCGGCCGATGCCTCCGGTGGCCCCGGTGACGACGGCGACGGGTCGGGGATCGGTTGCGCTCATGCGCCCACTCTAACCAGTCCCCCGCCGGTCCCGCCCGCCCCGGCGGGAACCCACCGGGCAGACCGCACCGGGGCGCCGGCGGCCCCGGGCGACCGGCCTAGAGTGGTGCCCGGAGGGGACGCGGCTCCCCGCCGCACCGGCCATGGTCCCGACGCCCCGCGGCACGAGCGGCGATCCGCGCACCGGCACCCGCGCCCACCCCGTCACCGGCCCCGGCACCGACCCCGATAACGACACCGATCCCGATACCGACACCGAGGAGCACCGTGAGCGAGCCCCAGCCCCTGGACACCATCATGGCCCCCGACTGGGCCGAGGCCCTGGCCCCGGTGGAGCCGCAGATCCGGCAGATGGGCCGGTTCCTGCGCGACGAGCACGCCGACGGGCACCGCACGCTGCCGGAGGGCTCGGCGGTCTTCCGGGCCTTCCAGGACCCGTTGGAGCAGGTGCGGGTGCTGGTCGTCGGCCAGGACCCCTATCCCACCCCGGGCCACGCCATGGGCCTGTCCTTCTCCGTGCAGCCGGACGTGCGCCCCGTGCCGCGTTCCCTGCAGAACATCTACAAGGAGCTGCAGGACGACCTCGGCGTCGCCCCGCCCCGGCACGGGGACCTCTCCGCGTGGTCCCGGCAGGGCGTGATGCTCCTGAACAGGGTCCTCACCGTGCGCGCGGGCGCCCCGGCCTCCCACCGCGGCCGGGGCTGGGAGGCGGTGACGGAGCGGGCCATCCAGGTCCTCGCCGCCCGCGACCGGCCGCTCGTGGCGATCCTGTGGGGCAACGACGCCCGCAGCACCGCCAAGTGGCTGGACGGGTACCCCACGGTCGAGTCCGCGCACCCCTCCCCGCTGTCGGCCTCCCGCGGCTTCTTCGGCTCCCGGCCGTTCTCCCGCACCAACCAGCTCCTGGAGGAGCAGGGCACGGACCCCGTCGACTGGCGGCTCTGAGCCGCGGGCCCGGCTAGGGTGGAGCGCATGACGACGACGCCCGGGGCCGCTCCCGCACGCCCCCGCAAGCCGCAGCTGAACCTCACGGTGCGCCGGCGCGAGCAGCTGTCCCCGTCGATGGTCCGGGTGGTGCTGGGCGTCGACGAGCCGGAGCGCTTCCAGGACATCGCCCCGCCGGAGAAGTACGTCAAGCTCGTGTTCCTCGACCCTGCCGCCGGGCACGCGGTGGACGGGCGCCCCGCCCCGGGGCCCAACCCGGACTACTGGGCGCTCAAGGAGTCCCTGCCGCCCGAGCACCAGCCCGTGACCCGCCACCTGACGATCCGGCGCTGGATCCCGGAGCGCGCCGAGCTGTGGATGGACTTCGTGCTGCACGGCGACGAGGGCTGGGCGGGGCCCTGGGCCGCCCGCGCCGAGCCCGGGGACCGGATCGTCGCCCTGGGCCCGGGCGGGCGCTGGACACCGTCGGCGGAGGCGGCGTGGACCCTGATCGCCGCCGACGACGCGGCGATCCCTGCCGCGCTCGCGGTCCTGGAGTCCCTGCCGGCGTCCGCGCGCGGCGAGGTGGTCCTGGAGGTGGACTCGCCGCGCGACGTGCTGCCCGTGACGGCGCCGGCCGGCATGGCGGTGCGCTGGGTGTTCCGCCGGGACGGGGACGGCCCCGTCCCCGCCCTCGTGCGGGCGGTGCAGGAGGCGGGCTGGCCCGCGGTGCCGGAGGGCGTGCAGGTCTTCGCCCACGGGGAGCGGGAGGCCATGAAGGCCGTGCGCGACGAGCTCTTCGGGCGCCGCGGCCTGGAGCGCGACCAGGTCTCGCTGTCCGGCTACTGGGCGCGGGGCCGCACCGAGGACGTGTTCCAGGCGGAGAAGAAGCTGCCCGTCGGCCAGATCCTCTGACGCCGCCGGGCGCCGCCCGCGGGCTCAGCGGCGCCGGTTGCGGCGCGTGCTCGAGCCGTCGAGGTGGCCCACGAAGGGCCGCATGAGGTACTTGCCGAGCACCACGCCCGAGGCCAGGGCCACGATGGAGGCCATCGCGTTGACGAGCCCCACGATCCCGGGCCCGTAGCTGTCCGTCTCCACGGTGAGGGTGTAGAGCCCGCGGAAGATGGACAGCCCGGGCAGCAGGAACGTCATCGCGGGGATCGCCAGGATGAGCTGGGGGATCCGGTGCCGTGCCGCCAGGACGGTCGCCACGCAGCCGCTGGTGACCGCCGCGAGCGCCGTGTCCAGGCGGGCGCCCAGGTCGGCGGCCATCCCCGCGTGGTAGACCACGAGCCCGCCGAGGGCCGCCACCGTGGTGGCCAGCACGTGCCGGGGCTTGGCCTGCATCGTGACCGCGATGAGTGCGGTGGCGATCAGCATGAACACCGCGTGGGTCAGCGGGCCCACGGGGTCGAAGGCGCTCTGCGAGACGTCGACCCGGGGCATCCCCGCGTAGCCGGCGACGGAGATGCCCCCCGCGATGCCGGCCACCAGGCCCAGGAACGCCATGGAGGTGGACAGCAGGCGGCCGGCGGCCGTGACGGGGAAGCCGTTGATCGCGTCCTGCATCGTGGAGACCATCCGGGTGGTGGGCAGGAGCAGGATGATCCCGCCCGCGATGACGCGCGCCGGGGAGAGCTCCAGGCCCGACCAGGACAGCAGCAGCGCCATGGTGGTGAGGATCCCGGACTGGGCGGCCAGCGCGAAGAACTCGGGGATCCGCCAGGCACCCAGCCGGTGGGCGACGAACTGGTTGAGGACCGAGGACAGGCCGGCCACGAGGGCGCCCAGGAGGCCGCCGCCGATGCTCACGGTGATGGTCACGGCCGCGGCCACCGTGGCCGTCCGCACCATCCACCGGGGGTAGGGCTTGGGCTTGGCGTTGATCGCCTCGAGCCGCCGCTCCGCCTCCCCGCGGGGCATCTCCCCGCCCGTGATGTCGGCGACCAGCTGGTGGGTCTCGGCGAGCCCGGCGTAGTTGTCGGTCCAGGACCGCACGACCCGCATCACCGTGTGGCTGTTGGTGTCGGGGTCGTTGAAGACGTCCTCCCGGGTGCGGGTGTCGTCGCCGCCGGCCCGGTCGTCGGCGATGTAGTTGATGGTCACGGCCTGGTTGGTGATGTCCACCTCGACGTTCTCGACGCCGTACGTGGCGCACACCGCGATGATGGCGTTCTCGACGTCGAGGGCGTCCGCGCCGTAGTGGAACATGGTCTCCGCGAGCCGCAGCGCGAAGTTCAGGGTCCGCCGGGCCTCCCGGCCGGTGGACTCCCCGAAGCGGCGCAGGTTGGCGAAGGGCGAGGCGCTGAGCCGCTCCACCACGCGCATGGGGGCGGTCGGGGCCGCCTCCCCCTGCAGCATCGAGCGCAGCCGGGAGCGTCCGCCCGGCCGGGCGCCCTGGGCGCGGGTGGAGGGGTACGTGCCGCGCTGCATCCGGTCGGCGCTCTTGCCCGGGGCGGGGACGGGGCCGATCGTCGTGGTCTCCGGCCGGGAGACGGGACCCGTGTCGGTGCGCCGCCGGCGCCGGGCCGACGTGGTCAGCGGCGCCGTCTGCGCGGCGGAGAGCAGCTCCCGGCGCTCCTCCGGCTCGGGGGTGTCCCCGTACTGGCGGATCAGGCGGGTGCTGAGCACGGGCAGCGCCTGGGGGGCGTCGGGCACCACGTCCACGGCGGCGTGGCCGGCCCGGCGCCGGGCCAGCAGCGCCTGCGCCTCCGTGGGGCGCACGAGCGGGGCCCCGGCGCCGAGGAGGGCGACCGGGCGCGCGGCCCCGGTCAGGGTGGTGTCCCCGCCGGGGCCGAACGGTTCGACGACGTAGGCGTCGGGCTCCTCGCCGCCGTCGGAGGAGGGGTAGGCGGCGAGGGGACGCAGAGCGGTGCGCTGGTCGGTCGCCAAGCGGCGCTCCTCCTTCCGGGGGCGGGGCCGGGTGGGCGGGGACGGATCAGTAGAAGGGCTGCCCCGTGCGCCGGACCCACAGCTGGCGCTGGACCTTCTCGGCCACGTTGGTCCACACGGCGTACTTGGCGGGGCTCAGCACCTGGTCGTGGACGCCCACGAAGTCGACCACGGACTTGGTGAAGCTCGTCTTGAACAGGCCCAGCCCGTAGTAGGGGTGCTCCTTGTCCTTGAGCCGGTCGCTGGGCGGGGTGCCGCAGAAGTCGTACTCCACGATCCCGTGCTCGCGCATCAGGTCCGTGATCGCCGTCCACTGCAGCAGGTGGGAGTCGCCGTACTGGCGCCGCCGGGGCTTGGAGCCGCCGTCCTTGTAGGTCCCCTTCGTCCCGTAGGCGATCACGTAGGCGCCCACGGATGGCTCGCCGTCCTCGTAGGTGAAGTAGAGCCGGCCCTGGCCGGCCTGCTCGAAGGCGGTCCAGAACTTCGCGTAGTACTCGTAGGAACGCAGGTTCACGTTGGCCTCGCCCTGGCCCACGGTGTCCATGAGCGCGTACATCCGCCGCATGTTCTGCTCGGTGAGCTCCACGCGCTGGACCGTGCAGCCCTCGCGCAGCGCCCGCCGGACGGCATTGCGCCCGCGCGAGTGCAGGGACTTCAGGACGTCTTCCTCGTCCCGGTCGGTGGCCAGGACCGCGGTCGAGTCGTTGGGCTGGATGTCGAAGGACTTCTTCAGCCCCGCGCGGGCGAGCACGCCCTTCGCGTAGTCCGAGGCCAGCACGTCCGGCTCGATCTTGATCGCGAAGACGTTCAGCCGCTGCTCGGCCACCAGCCGGGCGTTGGCGGCGACGATCCCGGGGATGTCGTCCACGGAGGCGACGTCGGGGCCCTTGATCATGTACCACAGGCGGCCCAGGGCCGGCACGGTCTTCTCGAGGACCAGGTTGTAGGAGGCCTTCCCGCCGCCGACGGGCTCGTGCACGAGGTGCAGGGGGCGCCAGCCGTGGTCCGCCTTGACGTCCGCGAAGGACGCGGACTGCAGCAGGTTGCCGCCGTGGGGGTTCGCCGTGACATGGGTGTCCCAGTCGGCGATCTCCTGGTCGGTGGCGAAGCGTGCGGTGAACTCTCGCAAGGCTCTCTCAATCGTCGGAAGGGTCGGGGGTGCCGGGCCGGGAGCGGCCACGGGGCCGGCGGGGACCGGCCCGAGCCAGTCTAACCGCGCAGGCCTGAGCCGGATCTGAGCCGTGCGCCCCGCGCCGGGCGCGGCTCGGGCCCCGCCCGGCGCGGGGCGCCGTGCCGCCCGGACAGCACGGCGCCCGCCCACCGGTGGTGGACGGGCGCCGGGAGTTCCGGTGCGGCGGGGGGCCTACTCGGCGTCGTGGTCCGTCTCGAGGATGCGCACGAGGTTCTCGAGCGCGTCCTCGGCGCCCTCGCCCTCGGCGCGGAGGACGACCTTGTCCCCGTGGCCGGCGCCGAGGGACATCAGCGACAGCACGCTGGAGGCGTCCATCGCCTCGTCCGCGGGCTCGCCCTCGGCGGCGATGGTGATGTCGAGGTCGTACTCCCCGGCCGCCTCGGCGAAGATCGCGGCGGGGCGGGCGTGCAGGCCCACGGAGGATGCGATGGTTGCGGTGCGTTCTGCCATGGTGGTTCTCCTTCGGTGTGCGGGGCCCTGGGTTCGGGGCCCCGGTGGGTGGTGTGGTGGCGGCCGGTGCGGGCCGCGGGTCAGAGGCCCAGCTCGGCGAGCACGCCGAGCTCCGCGCGCACGGCGGCGGCGGCCTCCTCGGCGCTGGGCTGCTGGACGGCGAGCGCGGCGAGGGCCTGGGCGGTGCCCATGTCCACGCTGCGCAGGACGGCCGCGACGGGGGCCAGCCCGCGGGCGCTCATGGACAGGGTGTGCACCCCGAGGCCCACGAGCACCACGGCGAGCGCGGGGTCGGCCGCGGCCTCCCCGCACACGCCCACGTTGCGCGGCCCGGCGCCCTCGGCCTCGGCCTCCCGGGCGCCCTGCACGGTGCTGCGGACCATCCGCAGCACGGCGGGCTGCCAGGGGTTGTTGAGCTCCGCGAGGGAGCCCATCATCCGGTCGGCGGCCATCGTGTACTGGGTCAGGTCGTTGGTGCCCAGGGAGACGAACTTCACGTGGCGCAGGATCTGGTCGGCGGTCACGGCCGCGGACGGCGTCTCCACCATGACCCCGGGCACCCGCAGGCCGGCGTCGGCCGCCATCCGGGCGAAGTCCTGGGCCTCGGCGGTCGTGGCGATCATCGGGGCCATGACCCACACCTCGGCGTCCGTGGCCTCCTCGGCCCGCGCGATCGCCTCGAGCTGCCGGGCCAGCACGCCCGGCACCGCGCGGTCCGTGCGGTAGCCGCGCACCCCGAGGGCCGGGTTCGGCTCGGAGGTGTCGGTGAGGAACGGCAGCGGCTTGTCCGCCCCGGCGTCGAGGGTGCGCACGACGACCTTCTTGCCGGGGAAGGAGGCCAGGATGGCGGTGTACTGCTCGACCTGCTCCTCGACCGACGGCTCCTGGTCGCGGCCCAGGAAGCAGAACTCGGTGCGCAGCAGCCCCACGCCCTGCGCCCCGGCCGCGGCCGCGGCCCGGGCGTCCTCGGGGGTGCCCACGTTGGCCAGCAGCGGGATCTCGGTGCCGTCGGCGAGCACGCCGCGGCCGTCGAAGCCGCTGCGCGCGGCGGCGCTGCGCACCCAGGCCTCGACGAGCTCCTGCTCGTCCGCGCCGGGCTGCGTCCGGATCTCCCCGGTGGCCCCGTCCACGTAGACCTCGGTGCCGTCCGGGACGCCCTCGATGTCCCGGGCGGCCACGACGGCGGGCAGCCCGAGGTTGCGGGCGAGGATGGCGGTGTGGGACTGCGGGCCGCCGCCGGAGGTGACGAGCGCGAGCACCTGGGCGGGGTCCAGGGTGGCGGTGTCGGCCGGGGCGAGGTCCTCCGCGGTCAGCACGAAGGGCTCCTCCCGCTGCGGGATGCCCGGCATGGGCAGGCCCTGCAGCTGGCACACGAGCCGCGCCCGGACGTCCTCGATGTCCGCGGCCCGCTCGGCCATGTACCCGCCCAGGGCGCGCATCTGCTCGGCGTAGTCGCTGGCGGCCTCCCACAGCGCCCGCTCGGGGGCGAGCCCGCGACCGGTGATGAGCTTCGCCGCGTTCTTCAGCAGGGCCTTGTCCCCGGCCATGAGGGCGGTGGACTTCAGCACGTCCGCCGCGTCCTTCTCGGTGGCGGCCTCGGCCCGCTGCTTGAGCTCGGCCTTGACCGCGGCCGCGGCCTCCTGCAGGCGCGCCACCGCCGCCTCGGGCTCCTCGTCGCGGAGGCTGAGCCCCGCGGCCGGCTCCGAGACGGGCTTCGGCATGCTCACGAGCTCACCGATCACCCGGCCCGCGCACACTCCCACGCCGGTCAGTGTCTGCATGGTGTTCCTCTTCCTCGAGAAAAAGCTGGTCGGTCCGTGCACGGGGCCCCGGCCGGGGCCCCGTGCACGGGGCTCAGGCGGTGGTCGCCACGGCGGCGGCGTCCTCGCGCGAGCGGGTGGCGTCCGCCACCCGCCCGTGCGCCCCGCCCACGTGCTTGAGGGCGACGACGATGCCTGCTGTGACCACCGTACCGACAACCACCGAGAGCAGGAACATCAGCGGGTTGCCGATCACCGGCAGGATCCAGACGCCGCCGTGCGGGGCGGCGGAGGTCACGCCGGTGGCCATGCTGATCGCACCGGTCACGGCCCCGCCCACCATGGAGGCGGGCAGCACGCGCAGCGGGTCGGCCGCGGCGAAGGGGATGGCGCCCTCGGAGATGAAGGACGCACCCAGCAGCCAGGCGGCCTTGCCGTTCTCCTGCTCGGCCACGGTGAAGTAGCGCTTGGCCACCGTGGAGGCCAGCGCCATGGCCAGCGGGGGCACCATGCCGGCGGCGATGACGGCGGCCATGATCTCCTGCGGAGCGGTGTTCACGGCCGTCGCGGCGCCCAGGCCGGCCGCGGCGAAGGTGTAGGCCACCTTGTTGATCGGCCCGCCCAGGTCCGCGCCCATCATCAGGCCCAGGATCGCGCCGAGCGCCAGTGCGCTGGCACCGGTCATGCCGTTGAGCACCTCGGTGAGCCAGGCCATGAACGTGGCGATCGGCCCGCCCAGGACCAGCAGCAGCAGTCCGGAGGAGAAGATGGTCGCCAGCAGCGGGATGATGACCACCGGCATCAGCGAGCCGAGCCAGCGCGGCAGCCGCGGCTGCGCCAGCCAGTAGGCGGCGAGACCGGCCAGGAGGCCGCCCACGATGCCGCCGAGGAAGCCGGCGCCCATGAAGTTGGCGACCAGGCCCGCGGCGAAGCCGGGGGCGATGCCGGGCCGGTCGGCGAGCCCGTAGGCGATGTAGCCGGCCAGGGCGGGCACGAGCAGGCTCATGGCCAGGTTGCCCATCTTGAACAGCACGGCCCCGATGTACTGGGCGAGGGGGAACTCGCCCAGGTTCCAGATGGTCGAGCCCGTCAGGACGTCGTCGGCGATGTTGGCGATGTCCGCGCCGGCGACCATGAAGCCGAAGGCCATGAGCAGGCCGCCCGCGGCCACGAACGGGATCATGTAGCTCACGCCGGTCATCACGGCCTTGCGGATGCGGGTGCCCCAGCCCTCGCGGCCGCCGGAGGCCTCGGCCTGGTCGGCGCCGCCGGCGGCCCCCTGCACGCGCTTGGCGTTCGGGTTCTGCGCGTTGGCGAGCGCCTCCTCGATCATCACCTTGGGCTCGTCGATGCCCCGCTTGACCGGGGAGGCGACGTAGGGCTTGCCGGCGAAGCGGGAGCGGTCCCGGACGTCCACGTCGGTGGCGAAGATCACCGCGTCGGCCGCGGCGATCGTGGCCGGGTCGAGCTTGGTGAAGCCCGCCGAGCCCTGGGTCTCGACCTGCAGGTCGACGCCCATCTCCTCGGCGGCGTAGGTCAGCCCGTCCGCGGCCATGTAGGTGTGGGCGATGCCGGTGGGGCAGGCCGTGACGGCCACGATCCTCCGGCGCGCCGGTGCCGCGGCGGCCGGTGCGCCCGCGGCGGGCTCCGCCGCGGCCGGCTGCGCGTCCTGGGCCCCGGGCCGGGACTCGACGGAGGCCGGCACCGCCGCGGCCGCCGTGGAGCCGGCGGTCGATCCTGCGGCGGCGCCGGCGGTCGCGCCGTCCTGGGCGGCCGGGCCCAGGCCCAGCGCGTCGTCGACGATCCGCACGATCTCCTGCTCGGAGCGGGCCGAGCGCAGGGCGGCCACGAAGTCCTTCTTCATGAGCGACCGGGCGAGCTTCGCCAGCAGCTTCAGGTGCGTCTGGTCGGCGCCCTCGGGCGCGGCGATGAAGAAGACGATGTCGGCGGGGCCGTCCTTGGCGCCCCAGGGGACGCCCTGCGTCAGGCGGGCCATGACCAGGGTCGGCTCGGTGACGGCCGCGGAGCGGCAGTGCGGGATGGCGATGCCGCCGGGGATGCCGGTGGCCGTCTTGTTCTCCCGGGCGATGGCGTCGGCCAGCAGCCCGTCCAGCTGCTCGGCGCGCCCGGTGCGCTGCACCAGGGCGGCCAGCTGGCCGATGACGGTTTCCTTGTCCCCGCCCAGGTCGCGGTCGAGCGAGACCAGGTCGGGGGTGATGAGCTCGGACACTGTGTCCTCCTTGAGCGGCCGGGTCGGTGCCCGGGTGGTGCGGATGAGGTGGAGCGGATGGGGTGGAGCGGATGAGGTGGAGCGGGTCAGTCGGCGGCGGCGCGCCCGGAGAGCTCGCGCACGGTGACCGCCTCGGGAGTGGTCTCGGGAAGGGACGGGACGCGGGTCCCCGGCAGGGCGGCCGCCGCGGAGCCGGAGGCGACGGCCTGCCGCAGGCACTCCGGCGGCGCGTCGCCGCGCTCCTGGGCGATGAGGTAGCCCGAGAGCGAGCTGTCGCCGGCGCCCACGGTGGAGCGCACCGCCACGGGTTCGTGGACGGCGTGCCAGGAGCCCTCCGGGGCGGTGAGCACCGCCCCTCCGGCGCCCAGGGTGGTCAGCACCGCGCCCAGGCCGCGCGCCACGAGGGCGGCGGCGGTCGCGGCGGCGAGCTCGGGGTCGGCCTCGAGCTGCTCGCCGTCGTGCGTGCCCACCAGCTCGGCGAGCTCCTCGCCGTTGGGCTTGATGAGGTCCGGCAGGGCGTCGTCGGCGGCGGTGGCGCCCCGGAGGGCCGCCCCGGAGGTGTCGACGGCGAACCGGGGCGCCCGCTCCCCCAGCGCCGAGCGGACCCGGCGGACGATGCGCGCGTAGACGTCCTCGGGGGCGCCCGGCGGCAGCGAGCCGGCCAGGACCGCCCAGGAGGCGTCCGCCCCGTGCTGGACCAGCAGCTCCACCACGGCGTCGAGGTGCTCGGGGAGCAGCGGCGCGCCGGGGGCGTTGATCTTGGTGGTGGTGCCGTCGGGCTCGGTGATCGTGATGTTGGAGCGGATCGGCGCGCCGGCGGGAACGGTCTCGTAGGGGACCTGCGCGGCGGCGAGCTCCGCGAGCAGCGGGTCGCCGGGGTCCCCAGGCAGCACGGCCAGGGTCGGGACGCCGCTCACGCGCAGGGCCCGGGAGATGTTCACGCCCTTGCCCCCGGCGTCCTGCCGGGCGCCGTCGGCGCGCTGGACCGCGCCGCGGCGCAGCGGGGAGGTCAGCTCCACGGTGCGGTCGAGGGACGGGTTGAGGGTGACGGTGAGGATCACGCGACGATCACCTCGACGTCGGCCTCCTCCAGGGCGGCCGCCAGCTCGAGGCCGGGGGCCCGGTCGGTGATGAGGGTGTCGATGTCCTCGAGGGACGCGAAGCGCATGAGGGTCTCCTGATCGTGCTTGGCGGAGTCGCAGAGGACCACGACCCGCCGGGAGGTCTGGATGATGGCGGTCTTGACGACCGCCTCGATGGGGTCGGGGGTGCTCAGCCCGAAGGTGGCGTGGATGCCGTTGCAGCCCACGAATGCGAGGTCGGGGCGCAGCCGGGTGTAGTGCTCCGCCGCCCGTCCGCCGGCGGCGGCCCAGGTGAGCTTGCGGACCCGCCCGCCCACGAGCTCGAGGCCGATGCCGCTGGCGTCGGCCAGCTTGGCCGCGATGTGCAGGGCGTGGGTGATGATCAGCTGCTCCTGCCCGTCGGCCAGGCTGGAGTCGGTCCGGACGATGAGGTCGGCCAGCGCCTCGACCGTGCTGCCGGCGTCGAGGACGACCGCGCCGGCCCCGCTGTTGCGCAGCAGGGTGAACGCCGCGTCCGCGATGCGCCGCTTCTCGGGCGTGTTGAGGTGCTGGCGCGAGTGGATGGCCTTCTCGTCGGAGGTGGACTGGTCCACGGAGACGGCGCCGCCGTGCACCCGCCGGAGCCGGCCGGCGGCCTCCAGCGCGGCGAGGTCGCGGCGGACCGTCTCCATGGTGACGTCGAAGCGGCGCGCCAGCTCGGCGCCGTTCACCCGGCGGGTGGTGCCCACCAGCGCCGCGATCTCGGCCTGGCGCTCCTCTGCGAACATGACATCCACCTCACGAACTGCGACGACATCGGGACCCTGCGTTCCTTTGAGTTTATGTGAGTTCGTGTGGTTTTACCAGGGGTTGTCGTGATCCAGTTCACGGAGCGCCACACAGCCGCGCGCTCCGCGGCCCGCGCCCCTCCGGGCCCGGGCGCGGAGGGGCGCCGGGGGCCTCGGCGCGACCGGGCCGCCGATGCGGCGGGGCCCACGGGACGCCGATATCATCCTGGGGACGGAGGACGGGCGGGGCCTCGAGCACGGCGCCGGCCCGGTGGGGCGGCCCCGTGGACGCCAGCGCCGGCGCGTCCTCCGCCCCCCGGGGATCCCGACGGGACCCCCGCCGCATCCGACCTGCAGGAGAGCACCCCCATGACACCCCGTGAGCTCTACGGCCGCTTCGCCCTCGCAGAGGCGGTGACCTGGACCCTGCTGATCCTCGGCATGGTGCTCAAGTACACGGGGGTCTCGGAGTCCTTCGTCCCGGTCTTCGGGATGCTGCACGGGGTCGTGTTCCTCGGCTACTGCGTGGTGACGTGCTTCGTGTGGGTGGACCAGCGGTGGTCGGCGGGCTTCGGCGTGCTGGGCCTGGCCAGTGCCGTCGTCCCCTGGGCCACGATCCCCTTCGAGCGCCGGGCGCAGCGCTCCGGGCGGCTCGCCGGCGGCTGGCGGCTGGCCCCGGGCGGGGAGCGCCCCGCCACCGTGCCGGAGCGGGTGCAGGCGTGGTCCCTGCGCAGCCCCCTGCTGGCCACCCTGGTGGGCCTGGTCGCGGTGGCGGCCCTGACCTCGGTGCTGCTCCACCTGGGCCCGCCGGTCCCCCGCGGCTGAGTCGCGGCCGGGTCGCGGCGCGGCTGGTTCCGGCCCCCCGGGCCCCGGTATAGCGTGGTCCCCGGGACGGCACCGCCGACCGTCGGCGGGCCACGAGGAGGAACCACGTGACCAATTTCGCCAATGTCGAGCGCCGCCACCTCGCCGCGCTGCTGCGCCGGGTGGGCCCCGACGCCCCCACCCTGTGCGAGGGCTGGACCACCCGAGACCTCGCCGTGCACCTCGTGCTGCGCGACGGCCGCCCCGACGTCCTGGCCGGCCGGGCCCTGCCCCGGGTGCCGGTGCTGCGCGACCGGGCCCGGCGCGCCGAGGAGGCCGTGGCCCGGCAGCCGTGGGAGGAGCTCGTGCGCAAGGTGGAGCACCCGCCGCTGTACTCGCCGGCGCGGCTGGGCCCGCTGGACAAGCGGCTGAACACCGTGGAGTTCTTCGTCCACCACGAGGACGCCCGCCGCGCCCAGCCCGAGTGGCACGACCGTCCGCTGCTGCACGACGAGGAGCAGGCGCTGTGGCAGGGCCTGGGCCTCATGGCCAAGGTCGTGCTCAAGGACGAGGAGGACACCGTGGTGCTCATCGCACCCTCCTACGGCGCCGTGCGCGGGGGCCGGGGCCGGACGGGCACGGTGCGGGTGCTGCGCGCCGTGCCCAGCGAGCTGCTGCTGTGGGCCTTCGGCCGGCGCGGGCAGGCCCGCGTGGAGGAGACGGTCGAGTAGACCGGCTCCCGACCCGGACGGTCAGCGGAACAGGTCCGCCCGGACGCCCATGATGATCCGGTCACCGGGGCGCGCGGTGCGCATGTACCGGGCGACCTCGTGCTCGTGCAGGGCGATGCACCCGGCGGTGGGCTTCTTGTTGGCGTGCAGGAAGATCGCGAAGCCGTTGCCCTGGACGATCGGCGAGTCGGGCGGGCGGTTGTAGTTGATGACCACGCCCAGCCGGTAGTCCCCGGACTGCGCGAAGTACCACATGTTCTCGTCCGGCCAGGTGTAGCCGGTGGACTCGAAGTACTTGTTGTACAGGGTGCCCGGACGGCCGCCCCACCGGGAGTTCGGGTTGAGCGGGCGGTAGGGCAGCGCGGTGCCGGGGTTGTAGACCCCGAAGGACTCCGTGACCGAGTACGAGCCCTGCGGCGAGTACAGGTACTGCGTGTGCCCGGAGGGGACGCCCGGGCGCTTGAAGCCGCTGGCGCCCACGTAGGCCGACGTGCGCCAGTCCTCCACGTAGCTGCCGCCGATCCGCACGCAGTTGACGAACGTGGCCTCGGACCGGCCGTAGCCCTCGGCGATGGTCAGGGACACCCGCCCCGCGTTGCGGGTGGGCTGCACCGAGCGGCCGTTGTTGAGGTTCTGGCACTCGCCGCGGAACAGGTGCGTCCGGGATCCTGCGGAACGGCTCCAGGTGACGAGACCGCGCTGGAACTTCTGGTGCACGGTCCCGGACCCGACCTCGTCCGTCACGGGGTAGCCCAGGCTCCCCCGCTCCCGGCCGGTCGCGATCCAGCGCTGCCCGATGGCGCCGCCGGTCTTCACCGCCCGCGCGCCCGTCCCCGGGCTCCAGTAGATGGTGTGGGCCTTGGTGAAGGACTGCCGGCACCCGCCCCCGGCCATGCCGCACACCTCGTCGGTGGACGGGTACCCGTAGGACCCGGTCGTGCGCCCGCCGCGGACCCACTTGTCCCCGATCGCCCCCCGGGTGTTCACCGTGTGCGCCCCGGTGGCGGGCGTCCAGTAGACCGCGCGGTGGCCGGTGAAGGACTGCCGGCACCCGCCCCCGGCCATGCCGCACACCTCGTCGGTCGTCGGGTACCCGTAGGGACCGCTCTCGCGCCCGCCGCGGACCCATTTGTCCCCGATCGCCCCCCGGGTGTTCACCGTGTGCGCCCCGGTGGCGGGCGTCCAGTAGACCGTGCGGTGGCCGGAGAACGACTGCCGGCACCCGGCCGGGGCGCAGGCCTCGTCGCCGAGCGGCCAACCCAGCACGTCCACGGCTCCGGAGCGCAGCCACTTCTGGCCGATGGCGCCCCGCAGGTGCACGTAGTGCGCCCCGCGCGCCTCGTGCCACAGGACGACGCCGTTCCGGTGCGGCCACTCCCAGCCGCCCTTCCACGGGCGCATGCCGGCGGTCGGCTCCCCGGAGCGCGCCGCCACCCGGGCGGCGGCGGCCTCCAGCGCCTGCCGGACCTCGACCGGGACGTCCGCGGCCGCATCGGCCTCCGCCTCCGCGGCGGCCGCACGGCTCCCCGCGGAGGGCTCGGCCGTGGGCTCGCCCGACGGCCCGGCGCTCGCCTCCCCCGTGGGCTCCGCCTTCCCCGTGGGCTCCGCCTCGGCGGTGGGCTCCGCCTCCGTCGTGGGCTCCGCCTCCGTCGTGGGCTCCGCTCTCGCGGAAGGTCCTGCGGTGCCGACCGGGGTCACGGTGAGCACCGCGCGCGCCTCGGCGCCCGTGGCGTCCCGCACCGCGTAGCCGACCGCCACGGCACCGGCCGGGGCGTCCTCCGCCGCGGTCAGGGCGAGCACGGGGTGCTCGGGCGGCAGCCACCCCTCGGGCAGCTCCGCGGGCGCCGTGCCCGGGGTGATGACGCGCAGCGACCCGGCGTCCGTGCGCAGCTCGGCCGCGAGCGCGTCGTCACCCCGGGCGGCGGAGGGGTCCACCAGCAGCAGCCGCACCTGCGCGGGGTCCGGGAGCCCGTCGTTGGCCAGGACGTCCACGGCGACCGTGCGCCCGCGGCCCGCCGGGGCCGCGGTGTCGTCGACCGGTGCGAGCGGGGCCGCGGCCGTCGCGCTCGCCTCCGCCGCCGTGGGGGCCGCCGCGTCGGGCGCGGGGGACGACGGAGCAGCGGACGCGCCCGGGGCGCCGGCGAGGACGACGGCGAAGCAGGCCGCCAGAGCGGCGGGGATGCGCAGAGCTGAGATCTTCATGGGGGTCCCTCGCTGGGGGTCAGTCGGTGAACTCGACGTAGTGGTCGGGGGTGGTGTTGTCGAAGACCCGCACGGCGAGGTCGGCGTCGTGCGCCGCGCCGAAGGCGACGTCCAGCGAGGCGGACCCGCCGGGGGCGATGGTCGGGAAGGTCTCCATCCGCACGCCGAGCGACTCGTCGTAGGCGGGCGGCACGGGCTCGTCGCCGGCGACGGCCACCGGGAAGGACCAGGGCACCGCGTCCACCGGATCGGCGCCCGTGTTGGTGAGGGTCACGGTGAACACCTGCACGGGGGTGCCCGGAGCGGCGCGGACCGGGCGCTGTCCGGTGGTCGCCGGCCGCGGCCCCTCGACCGTCCCCGTCAGGGACTCGGTGAGCTGCTGGGTGGAGCCGAACGCGGCGGCGGCGTCCCGCGTGGCGGTGTCGTCGTAGGGGGCCACGTCGTTGCCCGGGGGCACGGGACGGTCCGTCCCGGCGGTGCCGGGCTCCTCGGTCCCCGACCCCGCAGGGGCGCTCGCGGCCCCGGACGCCGCCGTCGCGGGTGCTGTCGCCCCGGCCTCCGCCGCCGCGGACGCCCCTGCGGACGCCCCTGCGGACGACGGCGCCGCGGAGGCGGCCGCGCCGCCGCCCTCCGGGGTGCCCGAGCAGCCGGCCAGGGCGAGAGCGAGCAGCGCCGCGCCGAGGGTCCCGGCGCGCCGGGCGCGCGACGGGGGGAACAGGGCTGTCATGGGGGGCTCCTCTACACGGTCCTGGGGGGAGGGACCCGACCGGGCCGGTCGTTGGAGCTCACGCTACACGGTGATTTGCATTCGCGATCAGGATGACGTGGTGTGGCGCGCAGCGCCGCCGGGGCCGGCCCGCCGACCCCTCCCGGGAAGGTCTCAGCGGGGGACGACCCCGAAGAGGAACCGGGTCCGGACCATGGTCCACAGCACGCCCAGGACGGCGACGTAGGCCAGGGTGTTGACCCACAGGTCGCCCTGGCGGAGCGCCGGGATGTTGGCCACGGCCAGGATCAGGAACACGTGCATGATGAAGACGTACAGGCTGGCCTGCCCCAGCGGGATGAGGAACCATCCCAGCGCACGCCGGAGCACCGCCCAGTAGGCGCTGAGCAGGGCGTAGCCCGCCACCACCACCAGGAGCACGTTGACCAGCCGGCCGATCCCCAGGTAGGTCCGGCCGAAGTAGCCGTCGTAGACGGCGCGGAAGACGGACTCCGGCAGCAGGGCCAGCCGGACGTCGTAGTCGTTGCTGGCGTACGGGCTGGACCAGGAGAACAGCGCGAGGGCCACGGCCAGCAGCAGGCAGGCGACGAGCAGCGGCCGCCGGCGCCGGTCGGCGAACCAGCCGACGATCTGTCGCCGGTAGAACCCCGCCACCATGCCGAGCACGAAGAGCACCTGCCACACGAGCAGCGGGAACGAGTCCTCGAACTGGGAGGGCAGCAGCCGGATGCGGAAGACCGTGCCCACGGTGTACAGCCCGGCGCTGACCAGCAGGACCAGCCAGGCGCGGCCGCGGGCGAGCGCGGCCAGCACCAGCGGGCTCACCAGGATCAGCACCACGTACAGCCCCATGACGTTGAACTGCCACGGCCCCACCTGCAGCAGGAGCACGGCGGGGATCAGGTGGGCCTGGACGGGGAAGGCGAAGAGCCCGTCCATGCCCGCGTAGAGGTCGTACGTGCTGCCGGCGGCCCCCGCGCCGGCGGCCCCGGTGCCCTGGTCCGTGAACGTGGTGACGGCCCCGGACTCCAGCAGGGGGATCCTGCTGAGCGCGTAGACGAGGAGCACCACGACCAGGGCGGTCACGTACAGCTTCCACGCCCGCGCGGTGGTGCGGTCCACGACCTCGCCGAGCTCGCCCCGCACCCGGGGCCCGTAGACCATGCCCAGCACGGCCCCGGAGAGCAGCACGAACAGCTCCGCCCCCGAGACGACGCCCACGGCCTCCTGCGTGAGCGACTGGAACAGCGAGGTGAGGCCCACGTGGTTGACGACGACGAAGACGATCGCGACTCCGCGCAGCATGTCGATCCGGCTGTCGCGCGGCGAGGGCTCCGCGTAGCGCCACGACTGCGCGGACCGCGCACGGGGCAGCAGGCACAGGAGCAGCCCCGCGCCGAGCACGGCCGCCGCCGCGCCCCACGCGACGGGGCCCTGCAGGACGATCCCCGGGGCGGCGGAGGCCGCGCCCGGCAGCGCCGCCCGCTCGGTCACCGGCCCCGCCACGAGGGAGGAGGCGTGGACACGCTCCCGGAACGCGGCGGCCAGGTCGGGGTCGGCGGTGGAGCGCCAGTCGACCGCGACCGCCCCGCCCGCCCGCTCCTCGACGGTCTCGTTCCACACGACCGCGCCGCCCGCCCGCTCCTCGACGGTCTCGTTCCACACGACCGCGCCGATCCGGTCGTAGGCGTCGGAGGAGGCCGCCGCGAGCACCTGGTCCCACCAGGGGGCCTTGACCTCGAGGGCGGAGGGGCCGCCCGCCTCCGGGCTCCAGAAGGACCCCGTCTCCACCATGAGCGGTTTGTCGTGCCCGACGGCGTAGGCGGCGTAGAAGCCGCCCGCTCCGGCGCCGGACCCGCCCAGCAGCGCGCTGAACCCGTCCGGGTCCGGGACGGTGTTGCGGGCCTCGCCGCTGCCGGTCTCGTCGTGGTAGGCCGACAGCCCCACCCAGTCCACGACGTCGTCGCCCGGGTAGTAGGGGCTGTAGGCGTCGTCGCCCCGGTCCCAGGTCCCGTTCCCGTCGGTGTCCAGGCTCGCGAGGTCCGCCCCCGCCGGGACGGAGGTCGTCGGCCCGCGGAACGGGTAGTCGGTCCCGACCGTGGGGGACCACACCAGCACCGGGTCCTCGAGCTCGTCGTCCACCGCGGCGGCCACGGCCCGGAACGCCCGGGTGTAGGCCTCGGGCTGCTGGCCCCACGGCACCCAGGACGCGTTCATCTGCGGCGCGAACCGGACGAACACCGTGCCGTCGAAGTCCTGCGCCACGTCGGCCAGCTGCCCGGCGAGGACGGCGGCCCGCGCCTCGTCCACCCGGTCGAGCGCGATGTCGGGGCGGACGGTGAGCAGGGCGTGCCCGCCCTGCTCGGCGACCTGGGACAGGAAGTGCCGCAGGTGGCCCTGCTCCCGGTCGTCCATCGGCAGCGGCACCGGCCGCCCGTAGACCGCGGCCGGCGCACCGAGCCGGTCGGCGTACCCGGCGGCGGAGTCGGTGCCCCAGTCCAGCATCGCCCCCAGGTACGGGGCGCCGGGATCCGGGGCCTCCGCCGCGCGCGCCGGACCGGCCGGCAGCAGGGCGAGGGCGAGGAGCGCCAGCAGCGCGGCGACGACGGCGGGCAGGTGCGGGCGGCGGCGGCCGATGGGCATCACGGGGGAACTCCGATGGGGGGGTGCGGAGGGGGGTCCCACCCATTGTTCCCGGAGCCGCCGCCCGGGGAGGTGAACCCCGGCGGCGACTCGCCGGGCGCGCGTCGGAGGCCGTCCCGCGCGGCGGATCCCCCGCCCGGCGTCCGCGCCGGCGGACGCCGGGTCCGATGGAGCCCCCTACCGGATTCGAACCGGTGACCCCCTGTTTACAAGACAGGTGCTCTGGCCAGCTGAGCTAAGGAGGCGGGCTGTCCCCGGGGCGCCGCGAGCGGCCCCCGGCGAACGGGGTCCCAGGATATCGGACGTCTCCGAGGACCCCGAAATCCCTGCGGCCCCGGACGCACGGGCGGCCTACTTCCGATCCGCCACGGCCTCGTCGAGGGCGTCCTGGAACGCCTCGTTGCCGAGCCGCTCACCGTCGATGAAGACCGTCGGGGTGCCGGAGATCCCGTTGGCCAGGGACTCCTGCGAGACCACGTTGACCAGGGGGCGCCAGGTGTTCTCCTCCAGGGCGGCCGCGATGTCCGCGCCGTGCGTGGAGGCGATCTCCACGAGCTGCTCGTCGTCCAGGCCGCCGGTGCCCTGGTGCGAGAACACCTCCTGGACGAAGGCGAGGTACTGCTCGGTGGAGACCTGGTTGCCCACCTCATAGGCGGCGGCCGCGGCGCGGGAGGAGTACTGCGTGGGCGTGGCGCGGTCCAGGAAGTTGAGGTTGCGGTACTCCAGGGTGATGTCCCCGTTCGTCACGGCCTCCTCGAGGGCCTCGCCGTTCTCGGTCTCGAAGTCGGCGCAGTGCACGCACTCGAAGTCCTGGAAGATCACGACCGGCACGGGCTCGCCCTCCGCGGCGGGCTCGACGCCCGGCGGCACCGCGGTGTCGTCCGGGGTCTCCGGCGCCTCGGGGACCTCGCCCAGGTCGCGCTGGTCCACCTCCGACTCGCCGGTGCGGATGCCGTCCGCGGTCAGGACGGTGCCGCCCCACTGGTTGGCGGAGGCGGGCACCGGGCCGGCCTCGGGGATCTGCTGGGACCGGTTCTGCGCCACGACCACCCCGATCACTGCGAGGATCACGAGGACCAGGGCGAGGATGCCGAACTGCAGCAGCCGGCGGGACCGCTTGTCCTGGCGGGCGTGCTGGTCGGCGAGCTGCCGGGCGCGCTCGCGGGCGGCGTCGCGGTTCCGGGGGTCGGGGGTCGTGCTGCTGGATGCCATGGGTCCTCTTCGAAGAATCCTCGGGGGCGGATGCGGACGTGTCGTCGCCCAGATTATCGGACCCCCTCACGGCCCGCCGACTCAGGAGATCCCCAGGCGGAAAGGTGAGCACACTGATGAATAGACTGGGCGGCAGGACGACGACGCCCCACCGGAAGGACCCCTCGTGAGCGCAGAGCAGACCCCCACCGCCTCCTCGGCCGACCTGGAGGAGGTGCCCGCGCCGCGGACGGACGTGCCGCAGGACACGGGCTACGACTTCGTCGTGGTCTCGAACCGGCTCCCGGTCGAGCGCGTGGTCGAGGACGGCGAGTCCTCCTGGCGCCGCTCCCCCGGGGGCCTCGTGGCGGCCCTGTCCCCGGTGATGGCCCGCAACACCGGCGCCTGGGTGGGCTGGCACGGCGCGGCCGACGAGACGCTGGAGCGCTTCGACCACGACGTGTTCCACCTGGCGCCCGTCCCGCTCTCCGGCGCGGAGGTCGAGGCCTACTACGAGGGGTTCTCGAACGCGACCCTGTGGCCGCTGTACCACGACGTCATCGCGCCGCCGGAGTTCCACCGCGCCTGGTGGAACACGTACCGCCGGGTCAACCGCCGCTTCGCGGAGCGGACCGCCGAGGTCGCCGCGCGGAACGCGACCGTGTGGGTGCAGGACTACCAGCTGCAGCTGGTGCCCAAAATGCTGCGGGATCTGCGCCCGGACCTGACCATCGGGTTCTTCAACCACATCCCCTTCCCCCCGCTCGAGATCTTCGCGCAGCTCCCCTGGCGGCGGGCGGTCCTCGAGGGCCTCTCGGGCGCCGACCTCATCGGCTTCCAGCGTCCCGGGGACGCCCAGAACTTCCAGCGCTGCGTGCGCCGCTTCCTGGACGTGCCGTTCCGTCAGGGCCGCGCCCGGTTCGGCTCCGAGGACGCCGCCTGGACGGTGCGCGCCCACTCCTACCCGATCTCCATCGACGCGGAGGCGATCCAGGAGCTGGCCGCCCGCCCGGAGGTCAAGGAGCGCGCGCGGGAGATCCGGCACGAGCTGGGCGACCCGGAGACCGTCTTCCTCGGGGTCGACCGGCTCGACTACACCAAGGGCATCCTGCACCGCATCAAGGCCTACGGGGAGCTGCTGCAGGACGGGGCGCTGACGGTGGGCCCGTCCGTGCTGGTGCAGGTGGCCAATCCCTCGCGGGAGCGGGTGGAGTCCTACGTGCAGCTGCGCGAGGACGTGGAGGGCCTGGTGGGCCGGCTCAACGGCCAGCACGACACGATCTCGCACACCGCGGTCCGGTACCTGCACCACGGGTATCCGTTCGAGGAGATGGTGGCGCTCTACCTCGCGACCGACGTGATGCTGGTGACCTCGCTCCGGGACGGGATGAACCTGGTGGCCAAGGAGTACGTCGCGGCGAAGACGGACGGGTCCGGGACCCTGGTCCTCTCCGAGTTCACCGGGGCGGCCGAGCAGCTCCGGCAGGCGCTGCTGGTGAACCCGCACGACATCGACGGGCTGAAGGACGCGATGCTGCGGGCCAAGGACATGCCGGCGGCCGAGGCGAAGAAGCGGATGCGCGCGATGCGGCGCCAGGTGCTGGGCAACGACGTCAACGACTGGTCGGAGGCGTTCCTGCGGGACCTCGCCGGCACCCGCCCCGGCCGCACCGCCGGCGACAGCATCGCCGACGGCACGCACGACAGCACCGAGGAGGAGCAGTGACGGACACGCACGACGACGCCCGGCCGGCGCTCGAGCAGGCTCTCGACCGGGCGGCGGCGGCCGGGACGCTGCTGGTCGCACTGGACTTCGACGGCACGCTGGCCCCGTTCACGGACGACCCCGGCGACAGCCGGGCGCTGCCGGAGGCCCAGGCCGCCCTCGAGCAGCTGCTGGCGCTGGAGCGGACCTACGTGGCCGTGATCTCGGGGCGGCCCATGCACTTCCTGCGCAGCGTCGTGGACCCGGACGGCCGGATGCTGCTCTCCGGCTCGCACGGGGCCGAGCTGCACCTGGACGCGCTCGGGGCCGCGGCGGCGGACTCGGAGCTGCGGCTCTCCCCGGCCCAGCAGGACCTGCTCGGCCGGGCGACCGCACTCGTGGAGGCGCAGGTGGCGCGGCACCCGGGGTCCCGGCTCGAGCGCAAACCCACGGGGGCGGCGTTCCACACCCGCACGATGGTGGACCAGTCGTCGTGCGCCCGCGCGGAGCAGGAGATGCTCGAGGCCTTCGAGCAGCTGGACGGGCTGAAGATCACCCCGGGGCAGCACGTGGTCGAGTCCTCGGTGCACTCGGCCACGAAGGGCGAGGGCATCACGGCGTTCATGCAGGCGACCGGGGCGGAGGTCACCCTCTTCGCCGGCGACGACGTCACGGACGAGAACGCCATGCGCGAGCTCGGCCCGGACGATCTCGGCATCAAGGTGGGCCGCGGGGAGACCATGGCGGCGCACCGGGTCGCCTCCCCGGCCGCGCTGGCCGGGGTGCTCGCCCGGCTGGCGGAGCTGCGGCGGGCCGCCCTGTCCTGAGCGCGCGCCGCCGCGGCGGCGCGCCGGCCGGTCGCCGATGGCGCCGGACGATCGCAAGTGATTAGGATCACTGTGGTCCCCGTCACGCGCGGGGATCGCTCTTCTCCTTCGGATCGTCCGGCACGTGCCTGCCGGGAAAGAGGCTTGGACCCATGTCTGCTGTGCGCTACGCCCATGTCACCTGTCAGTACCCCGGGGCCGCCCGCCCCTCGGTCACCGACCTGGACCTGACCGTCGCCGACGGGGAGTTCCTCGTCCTGGTCGGGCCCTCCGGGTGCGGCAAATCCACCACCCTGCGGATGCTCGCCGGACTGGAGGAGGTCACCGCCGGGAACATCTACATCGGCGACCGCGACGTCACCGAGGTCCCCTCCCGGGACCGCGACATCGCGATGGTCTTCCAGAACTACGCCCTCTACCCGCACATGACCGTGGCCGAGAACATGGGCTTCGCCCTGAAGATCGCCAAGGTCCCCGCCGAGGAGCGCCGCACCCGGGTGGAGGAGGCCGCCAAGATCCTGGATCTGACCGACTACCTCGACCGCAAACCCAAGGCCCTGTCCGGCGGGCAGCGCCAGCGCGTGGCCATGGGCCGGGCCATCGTGCGCTCCCCGCAGGTGTTCCTGATGGACGAACCGCTCTCGAACCTCGACGCGAAGCTGCGGGTGCAGACCCGCACCCAGATCGCCTCCCTCACCCGCCGCCTGGGCGTCACCACCGTCTACGTCACCCACGACCAGGTCGAGGCGATGACCATGGGCGACCGGGTCGCGGTGCTCAAGGACGGACACCTCATGCAGGTCGACACCCCCCGGGCCCTCTACGACCGGCCCGCCACCGAGTTCGTCGCCGGATTCATCGGCTCCCCGGCCATGAACCTCTTCCGGGCGCCGGTCACCAACGGGGCCGCGACCCTGGGCACCCTGCGCATCGAGCTCACCCGCACCCAGCAGACCGCCCTCACCGGGTCCCAGGTCACCATCGGGATCCGCCCCGAGGACCTCACCCCGGCGCCCGAGGGCACCGGGCTGCCGATCGTCGCCGACGTCGTGGAGGAACTCGGCGCCGACGCCTTCGTCTACGGCCACCTCGCCCCGGTCACCGCCGCCAACACCATCGTCCAGATCGACCCCACCGCCGAGGACCCCGCCCACGCCGAAGGCCCCGGCGCCCACGAGATCGTCGTGCGCGCCGAGGGCCGCACCCCACCCACGGCCGGGACCACCCTGTGGGTCACCCCCACCCGCGAACACCTCCACCTCTTCGACACCACCACCGGCACCCGCCTGCCCGACTGACCACCGGCACCACTGCACGCCGCGGCGCCCTCCCCCACCGGGGAAGGGCGCCGCGGCGTGTGCGGATCAGCCGGCCGGGTGGCGGGCGAGGATCTCCTCCACGACCCCGGGATCGGCGTCGCGCAGGTCCCAGTTGCCCGTGCGCTCGTGGTACTCCTCCGCCGCGGCCGTGACGTTGAACCGGCTGGCGTCACGGGGCGGGTCCGAGTGCTCGAGCACATGGATGAGGTGCGTCTCCGCCTGGGCGAGAGCCTGAGGGTCATGCATGGCGTGTTCCTTTCGGTGTGGACCGGGACGCGGTGCGTGCCCGGCCCGGAATTGACAGCCGACTGATGGATTCTATCCGACCTCTCGTCCGGGCGCACCGGGCGGCCTCCCCTGACGGCGGAACGGGACGCGGCGCGCGGCCGCGGGGCGCCCCGGCCGAAGGTTTACAGATGCGTAACCCCGGCGCACCCCGATGCAACACACGTTGCATAGCCTCGGTCGCACGATCACGGGATTCCACACCGGGCGGCATCCCGCCGCCGCGCCGTGGGCCCGTGCTCCCGCCCGTTGCCCGACGCGCGCGCTCGCGCGTCCTCCAGGAAGAAGGTCCGCCGTGCACCCTGATCCGGTCACCACCTCGTCCGCCCGCCGCCTGCCGGTCGCGGCCGTGGCACTCGCGTCCTCCCTCGCGCTCACCGCGTGCGGCGCCGCGGCGGAGCCCCCGGCCGGGGACGGCGCGGGCGAGCTGGGCACCCTGGACGTGAACCTGTCGTGGATCAAGAACGCCGAGTTCGCCGGTGAGTACTTCGCGGACGCGGAGGGGTACTACACCGAGGCGGGCTTCGAGTCCGTGAACCTGATCTCCGGCGGCCCCTCCGGGGCGTCGACCGAGAGCATGGTGCTCGCCGGCAGCGCCCTCGTGGGCACGTCCTCGCCGCTGGGGGTGGCCCCGCCCATCGCGGAGGAGGGCGCCCCGCTCAAGATCATCGGCACCACCTACCAGAAGAACCCGTTCACGATCATCTCCCTGGGCGACGACCCGATCGAGACGCCCGGGGACCTGGTGGGCAAGAGCATCGGCGTGCAGTCCGGCGTGAACGAGACCCTCTTCGACGCGCTGCTGGAGGTCAACGACATCGACCCCGGGGACGTCGAGAAGGTCCCCGTGCAGTACGACCCGCAGCCCCTCGTCAACGGCGAGGTGGACGGGTTCTTCGGGTACTCGACCAACGAGGCGATCACCCTGGAGCTCGCGGGCGAGGACGTCGTCGGGCTGCCCTTCGCGGACCACGGGCTGCCGTTCGTCGCGGAGTCGTTCGTGACCACCCAGGACGCCATCGACAACGACCGCGAGGCGCTCAAGGCGTTCCTGGCGGCGACCGTGCGCGGCTGGAAGGACGCCGTGGCCGACCCGGAGGAGTCGGCGCGCCTCGCCGTGGACGAGTACGGCGCGGACCTGGGCCTGGACATGGCCAAGGAGACGCGCCAGGCGGAGATCCAGAACGAGGAGCTGGTCGTCTCCGACGAGACCGAGGCGAACGGCCTGTTCACCATCTCCGACGAGCTCGTCGCCCAGAACATCGAGATCCTCGGCGTGGCCGGCTACCCCGGTCTCACCGCCGAGGACGTCTTCGACCTCTCGCTGCTCGACGAGGTGTACGAGGAGAACCCGGAGCTGCTCGGATGAGCAGCCCGGCACCCGTCCGCAGCCCCGGACCCCGCACCGCCGCGGCCGACGGCATCGACATCGACGGCCTCACCAAGGTCTTCCGGTCGGGCCGGAGCACCGTCACGGCGCTCGACGACACCTCCCTGCGGACCGCGCAGGGCTCGTTCCTGTCCCTGCTGGGCCCCTCGGGGTGCGGGAAGTCCACGATCCTGCGCATCCTCGCGGGCCTCGAGGAGCCCACCGCGGGAGAGGTGCTCGTCGACGGGCAGAGCCCGGCCGAGCTGCGCCGCTCGCACCAGCTGGGCATCGCCTTCCAGGACGCCGCGCTGCTGCCCTGGCGGTCGGTCGAGGCCAACGTCCGCCTGCCGCTGGAGGTCTCCGGCCAGCCGGTGCGCAGGGAGTACGTCCAGGAGCTCATCGAGCTGGTCGGGCTGAAGGGCTTCGAGCGCGCCAAGCCCGCCCAGCTCTCGGGCGGGATGCGGCAGCGGGTCTCGATCGCCCGGGCCCTGGTCGTCCAGCCCTCCGTGCTGCTGCTGGACGAGCCGTTCGGCGCACTCGACGACATGACCCGGCAGCGGCTGAACCTGGAGCTGCTGCGGATCTGGACGGAGAAGCCCGCCACGACGCTCATGGTCACCCACGGGATCTCCGAGGCGATCTTCCTCTCCGACGTCGTCGCCGTCATGTCGGCCCGGCCGGGTCGGATCAAGCAGGTCATCGAGATCGACCTGCCCCGCCCGCGCACCCCGGCCATGATGCGCACCCCGGAGTTCCACGCCCTGCACGACCGCGCCTCCGAGCTGCTCTTCGGCACGCCCGGCGGGGAGGAGTGAGATGACCGCGCACGTGCCGCCGCCCTCCTCCCCGCGCGCCCCGGGGACGACCGTGACCGCGCCCGTGCTCCCTGCCGCCCGCCGGGGCGCGGCGGCCGCCGGGCGGCGGAGGCTCCCGCCGTGGGCCGTCGCCGCCCTCGGCGTGCTCTCGACCGTCGCGGTGTGGTGGCTGGGCGCGGCCACCGTCCTGCGGGGCGTGGGGGCGGCGGACGGCGCCGGCAGCGGGGCGATCCCGACGCCCCTGGCGATCGGGCAGCAGATCGCCTCCGACGGCGCCGGCTTCTACTGGACCAACGCCTGGGTGACCACCGTGGAGGCCGCCCAGGGATATCTGGGCGGCAACGCCGCCGCGGTGTTGCTCGCCGCGGCGGCCCTGCTGCTGCCGTTCACGGAACGCCTGGCCACGCAGATCGCCGTGGTCAGCTACTGCCTGCCGATCGTGGCGGTCGGGCCGATCATCTTCATCGTCGTGGGCCCGCCGCGCTCGGGCGAGGCCTCGGGCACCGCCGTGGCCCTGGCGGCGATCTCCGTGTTCTTCACCACCTACGTCAGTGTCCTCGCCGGCTTCCGCACCGCCGAGCGCTCCGCGCTGGACGTCGTCACCGTGGCCGGGGGCTCCCGGTGGCACCGGCTGGTCAAGGTCCAGCTGGTGTCGGCCCTGCCCGCGGTGTTCTCCGCCCTGAAGATCGCCGCGCCCGCGGCGCTGCTCGGCGCGATCCTCGGCGAGTACGTGGGAGGCGTGGACCGGGGCATGGGACCGGCCATGGTCAACGCCCAGCAGTCCCTGGAGATCGCCCGGGTCTGGGCCGTGGCCCTCGTCTCCGGCGGGCTGGCCCTCCTGGCGTACGCGGTCGTGGGGACCGTCGCGCGCCTCGTGACGCCGTGGTCCTCCGGCGGCCGGGAAGTGGGGCGCTGACATGTCCGTGGCCACCACCGCCGCCCGCGCCGGCCGGGACCTGGCCCGGGGACTGGCGAACCTCGTCGTCCCGCTGCTGGCCGTCGCCGCCGTCTGGCTCCTGCTCCTGCGGGTCTTCGGCGTGACGTCCTTCATCGGCAAGACGCCGCTGGACGTGTGGGCGTTCCTCGTGACCGAGCCCGACGCCCCGGCCCACCGGGAGGTCGTCCTCGGGCAGCTCGCGACCACCCTGGCGGACGCCGCGCTCGGCTTCGTCACCGGCCTCGTCGCGGCGCTCGTCGTCGCGACCGTCTTCACGCTCTTCCGCGGGGTCGAGCACGCCATGATGCCGATGGCCATGCTCCTGCGCTCGGTCCCGCTGGTGGCGATGGCGCCGATCATCATCCTGGTCTTCGGCCGCGGCGAGGCCTCCGTGGCCGCCATGGGCGCTGTCGTGGTGCTGTTCCCGGCGCTGGTGACCATCGTCCAGGGCCTGCGCTCGGCGAACCCGATGGTCGTGGAGGTCGTGAAGGTCTACGGCGGGTCCTCGTCCGACGTGTTCCGCACCGTGGCGCTGCCCTCGGCGCTGCCGAGCCTGTTCACCGCGCTGCGGGTCTCCGTTCCCGGGGCGCTGACGGGTGCCCTGCTGGCGGAGTGGCTGGCCACGGGCGACGGGATCGGGTACGCCATCGTGTCCGACGTGGCCCGGGCGAGGTACGACGAGGTGTGGGCCGCGGTGGTCGTCGTGACCGTGGCGTCCATCCTGCTCTACGGGCTCGTCGCGCTGCTCGAGGGCGCCGTGATCACCCGGCGGGAAGGAGCACGGTGACGCGCACGGGGCTCCCCCGCCGGGGCCCCCGCGGCACGGCCCGGGACCCGCGGTGCCCCGCACTCCCGCCCGCGGCTCAGCGCAGGTCGAGCTCGTCGAGCTCCGCGTAGAGCTCGGCCGCGCGGCCGACCCGCTGGCGGCCCTGCGTCCCGCTGGCCGCCAGCACCCCGTCCGCCAGCACGGCGACCAGGCTCATGGCGGCCGCGTAGGAGTCGAAGGGCCCCACGCTGTCGAGGGGGCACTCGATCCACAGGTCCACCGCGGCGGCGTGCCGCCGCGCCGTGCCGTCCGCGACGAGGACGGTACGCGCCCCGGTCGCGGCGCACACCGCGACCAGCCGCTCGAACCCGCGGGGCCGCCGCCGGAAGCCCAGCAGCACGACCACGTCGTCCGGGCCGATCCCCACGAGCTCCTCGCCGAGCGTCTGGCCGGGCAGCGGCGCGAGCCGGACCTCGTCGCGCGCCTGCTGCAGCTGCTGCTTGAGGTGCAGGGCGACCGGATAGCTGTTGCGCATGCCGATCACCAGCACCCGCCGCGCCCCGGCGAGCGCCTGCACGGCCCGGGCGGTGCGGTCCTCCCCGGACGGTTCCAGCGCCTTGCGCAGGTTGCGCAGCTCCTGGTCGAGGTGCTGGCCGAGCTCCGGGTCGCCGTCGGCGCCCAGGGGCACGCCCTGCTGGCGCAGCGTGCGGGCCGTCTCGCGCAGCTCCGTGAAGGACTCGAAGCCGAGGTGCCGGTACAGCCGGGACAGGGTGGCGCGGGAGACCCCGCTCATCTGCGCCAGCTCCGCCGAGCTGTACAGCGCGAGGTCGTCGAGGTGGTCCAGGATGAGGTCGGCGGCCCGCCGCTCCTGGGGCGAGAGCCCGGCGTAGTGCGCGTGGATGCGCTGTTCGATCGACACGCCTCCCACCCTAGCGACCCGGGGCGGGAGGCCGGAGGGGCCCGGCCGTCCGGCCGGCGGACGGGACCCGGTTGCTAGCATTGCCCCCTATGAAGGCTCCTCTCAGCACACCCGCCCCTCCGGCGCCGCAGGAGGGGCCGGGGCCCGGTGGGGGAAGCGGCCGGGTCTCCATCCAGACGGCCTTCCTCGACCCCGTGCTGCTGGAGCTGCCCTGGCACCTGCCCCTGGAGCAGTGGCCGGACGACGTGCTGGTGGCCTACCCCCGCGGGCTCTCCCGGCACGTGGTGCGCTTCGCCCGGGCCGGCGAGAAGGTCGTGGCGATCAAGGAGACCGTGCCGCACTACGCCCGGCACGAGTACGCCACGCTGCGCCGGCTGCAGCGCATGGGTGCCCCGTCGGTGGTCCCCGACTCCGTGGTCACCGACCGCTACACCCCCGAGGGCGAACCGCTGCCCGCCGCTCTCATCACCGACCACCTGAGCTTCTCCCTGCCCTACCGCGCGATCTTCTCGGCGGGGCCGAACGCCCAGACGGTCACCCTGCTCGTCGACGCGCTCGCCTCGCTGATCGTGCAGCTGCACCTGTCCGGGTTCTACTGGGGCGACGTCTCGCTGTCGAACACCCTGTTCCGCCGGGACGCCGGGGCCTTCGCCGCCTACCTCGTGGACGCGGAGACCGGCGAGATCCACCCGGCGCTGAGCCGGGGGCAGCGCGAGTACGACATCGAGCTGGCCCGCACCAACGTGGCCGGGGAGATCATGGACCTGCTCGCCGGGGCGGCCGAGGATGGCCACGAGCTCGAGGAGCCCATCGACCCGTTCGAGGTCTCCGACCGGCTCGTGACCAGCTACGCCTCCCTGTGGAGCGCGCTGATGGACGAGGAGTCCTTCAGCATGGACGAGCGCTGGCGCGTGGTCGAACGGGTGCGCCGGCTCAACGAGCTCGGCTTCGACGTCGAGGAGGCGTCCATGGACACGGTCGACGGGCGGATCCGGCTGCGCCCCCAGGTCGTGGAGCCCGGCCACCACACCCGGCGCCTGCAGCGGCTCACCGGTCTGCGCACGCACGAGAACCAGGCGCGGCGGCTGCTCACGGACATCGACCAGCTCGGCCAGACCCTCTACCCCGGCCTGCCCGACGAGCTCGTGGCGCAGCTGTGGATGCGCGAGGTCTTCTCCCCCGTCATGGAGGCGGTCACCCCGCCGATGCGGCGCAAGCTCGAGCCCGCGGAGATCGTGCACGAGGTCCTGGAGCACCGCTGGTTCATGTCCGAGCGCGCCGGCAAGGACGTGCCGACCCTCGCGGCCGTCGAGGACTACGTGGCCTCGCAGCTGGCCCGGCGGCCGGACGAGCGCGAGATCTTCTGAGCCCGCGGCGTCACGGACGGTGCGCCTCCAGGACCCCCGTCAGGGTGCGGTGCACCCGCTGGGGCCAGTCCTCCCCCAGGGTGCCGTAGCGGGCCACGTGGGCGTAGGCGGAGCCGAGCACGAAGTCCAGGACGACGTCCACGTCCAGCTCCGGGCTGAGCCGCCCCGCGGCGGTCTCGGCGGCGAAGAGCTCCTTGAGCCGCTCCACGCGCGGGCGGACCAGGTGCGTGCGCAGCACCCGGGAGGTCTCCGAGTGCGGCTCGCTCAGGAGCGAGACGGCCACGCCGATGCCCATGTCGTGCAGCAGGAAGTGCAGCGCCTCGGCGAGGCCCTCGTCCCAGCCGGCGGGCGCGCTCGGGCGCTGCGGGGAGTACGTGGACACGGCGACCTCGAGGGCGCCCTCGAGCATCTCCAGGCTGTTGGCGTAGCGGCGGTAGATCGAGGTCTTGGCCACGCCCGAGGCGGCCGAGACCGCCTCGATGCTCACCCGCTGCGGCCCGCCCTCCCGCAGGAGGGCGAGCGCCGCGGCGGTGATCTTCTTGTCCGTGCTGACGGTGCGCGGGTCGGCCCGGTCGTCGTCGGCCATCGTGGCCCCTCCTGCTCGCCGCCCCTCGACGGAGCGCTCAGACGGTCTTCCAGTCCTCGATGGGCCAGTGGTTCTTCTTCGCCAGCCGGTAGAGCGGCAGGTCGGGGTTGACGGTGTAGGGGTGGCCCATGAGCACCAGCCAGCTGGCGTCCGAGTGGGAGTCCCCGTAGCCGTAGGAGCGGGTGAGGTCGTACCCGCCCTGCTCCGCGTACTTCTTCAGCCACTGGGCCCTGGCCTCGTCGACCAGGGGCGGGGTGGCCAGGTACCCGGTCATCACGCCCTCGCGCTCGTCCATCCGCCCGGCCACGACCTCGTCGAACAGGTGGGCGAGGGGCTCCACGAGCAGGTCGATGGAGCCCGTGACCAGGACCGTGCGGTGCCCGGCGGCGCGGTGCTCCTCGATCCGGGCCAGCGCGCCGGGGCGCAGCAGCCGCCGCATGTCCCGCCCCAGCGGCCCGGCCACCTGCTCGCGCACGGTCCGGGCCGGGACGCCCTCGTAGCGGCGCATGAAGGCGCGGATGAACTCGCCGCGGTCCCGCTTCTCCGCCTTCAGGTAGGTGGGGGCGCTGGAGACGAGGTCGACCGCCTCCGCGGGCCACTTCGCGAGGCCCAGGGTGCGTCGGCGCAGCTGCAGGTACTGGTGGATGACCGTGGAGTTGAGCACGGTGCCCTCGAGGTCGAAGACGGCGAGCACGTCGGTGCCCTCGCTGAGCGTCCGCCGGGTCGCGCTGCGCCGCCGGGACGCGGCGCGGAGCCGGCCGTAGGCCTTGGTCATCTCGGTCAGCGCGGGCAGGTGCACGTTCTGCCAGTAGTCGGTCCAGTCGATGGACCGGACGTCGAAGGTGCGGTCCTCGGGCGTGCCGGCCGGCAGGGAGTCGTTGAGCTGGCGGGTGCGGGCGTCGTCGAAGATCATCTCGGTGCGCGTGTAGGACTGGTACAGGTCCACGTAGGTGCGCAGCGAGCCGAGCCCGGACTGCATCTTGTGCATGGAGTTCGCCCACTCCCGCGTGCGGGAGGTGGCCGGCAGGGCCGCGGTCAGCCTCCCGCCCACCGCGGAGAGCTTCTCCTTGACCGCCAGCGAGCGCTCCACGGCGTTGTTCGCGGGGAACTTCCACTCGGGCACCCGGATCGGGTTGCCGTCGTCGTCCTGGATCGGGTGCGCCGTGAAGAACGCCAGCACGTTCTCGTACATCTGGTGGAACGGCAGCGGGTTCGAGGCGCCCGAGCACACCTGGTAGAAGCCGGGTTCGGGGGCCTCGGCCCCCGCGGGGGTGGGCCGCCCGGACGCGTCGCGGTGCCCGCCCACGGCCAGCGCCACGATCGCGTTGACCACGAAGTCGACCGGGATGACGTCCAGCACCGAGTCCGGCAGGCCGGGGAACTCCGGCAGCGCGCCCTTGGCGTAGGCCATGATCAGCGGGTCGGCCACCTTGTAGCCGTCGATCCAGCCCGGGTACGGGTGGCGCAGGGCCGACTCGATGATGGAGGGCCGCACCACGGAGAGCCGGTGCCCGGCGCCGGCCCACTTCTGCTCGGCGACGCGCTCCCCCAGGGCCTTGGTGAAGGTGTAGATGTCGGTCCACCCCAGGGACTGGGCCCGGGTGCGCCCGTACTCGACGAGCCGGGTGCGTACCCACTCCTCCCGGGCCGCCTCCGCGGCACGGGCCACGGACTTGGGGCCCTCCTTGCCGTGGCCGGCGGTGGCCTCGTCGATGAGGGCCTGGAGCCGCTCGGGCGTGCGCGAGGCCATGTCGGCCTCCTCCCGGGCCCGCAGGGCGGCGTCGAACTCCGCCGCCCAGTCCACGTCGTGGTCCACGGGGGACTCGGGGCGCAGCCCCTTCGCGATCCCGCCCACGTAGCAGGTGGACACGTGGACGACGTGCGGGTCCTGCCCGGAGGCCAGCAGCGCGTCGTAGAGCCCGATGGCCCCGCCGACGTTCGTGCTGAACGCCTCGTGGATCGGCGGGTCGAAGGACACGGTGGAGGCCGAGTGGATCACCACGTCGAACGGCTCGGTGATTCCCGCGAGCGCGGACAGGTCCCCCTCGAGCACCGCGGTGCGCTCCGCGAAGACCTGCTCGGCCCGCTCCCCCATCGCCTCCCGCCAGGTGCGGAAGGCCGGCTTGCGCAGCAGCTGCCGCAGGCGCTGCGCACCGCTGATGCTGCCCTTGGGCCGCACGACGGCGGTGACGTGCACGCCGTCGTGGGCGGAGAGCAGCCGTTCGAGCACGGCCTGCCCCAGGAAGCCGGTGGCTCCCGTCAGCAGGACGCGCGTGGTGGGGGTCTCGGTCAACGGGGTTCCTCCGGATGGTGTGCTGGCCCGCCGACGGTGCGGACGGGGGCCGGGGCGGAACAGCACGGCGGGCGACGACGGCGACCCGCGTGCGGACCGCACCCGGTTACGCTACGGCTACCGTAGTGTAGCCTAGATCTCATGCTTACCGCTCTCGTCACGGGGGGGACGTCCGGCATCGGCGCCGCGTTCGCCGATGCCCTGGCCCGCCGTGGAAATGCCCTGGTTCTGGTCGCCCGCGACGCGGACCGCCTCGAGCAGACGGCGGCCCGCCTGCGCGCGGAGCACGGTGTGCCCGTCGAGGTGCTGCCGGCGGACCTCGCGGACCGCGCCGACGTCGACCGGGTGGCCGCCCGCGTCGAGGACCCGCTGCGCCCGGTGGACGTGGTCGTGAACAACGCCGGCTTCTCCGTGAAGACCCCGTTCACCGCCCCGGACACCGCCGCCCACGACCGCGCGTTCGAGGTCATGTGCCGGGCCGTGCTGGTCCTGTCCTCCGCCGCGGCCCGGGCCATGACGGCGCGCGGGTCGGGCTGGATCATCAACGTCTCCTCCACCGCGGGGCTGATCACGATGGGCTCGTACTCGGCGATCAAGGCCTACACCACCGCGTTCACCGAGGCCCTGGCCGTGGAGCTGCACGGCACGGGCGTGCACGTCACCGCGCTGCTGCCCGGCTGGGTGCGCACGGAGTTCCACGAGCGCGCCGGCATCACCGGCTCCTCGATCCCCTCCTTCATGTGGCTGACCCCCGAGCGCGTCGTCGAGGAGGCCCTCGACGACGTCGCGCGCGGCAGGGTGATCTCCATGCCGACCAAGCGCTACCGGACCCTCGGGTTCGTCCTGCGGCACCTGCCGCGCCCCGCGGTCCGCCGGATCTCCGGGATGGTCGCCTCCGTCCGCCAGAAGGAACGGGCGGCCGGGTCGTGAACCGCCGCAGGCACCATGACCAGGTCCCGGTCCGGCGCTCCATCGACGGCGGGGGCGAGACCTCCGCCGAGCCGGCCCCGCCCGCCCCGCCCGCCTCCTCCGCGCAGCTGGACCCCGCGCGGTTCCGCGACCCCCGGCGCCGGCTGGCCCGCCGGATCGCCCAGCGGGTGTTCCTGCACGGCCTGGCCTACCGCACGGTGCGCCGCACCGTGGTGACCCACCCGGCGGCCGAAGCCCTCGACGGCCCCTGCATCGTGGTGGCCAACCACTCCAGCCACCTCGACGCCCCCCTGGTGCTCGGCTCCGTGCCCCGGCGCGTCCGCCGCAACCTGGCGACCGGGGTGGCCGCGGACTACTTCTTCACCGCCCCGCACAAGCGCCTGTTCACCGAGCTGATCTTCAACGCGTTCCCGGTGGACCGCACCGGCACGGGGGCCAACCGCGGGCTGTCCAAGCAGCTGCTGAAGGCCGGCGTCCCCCTGCTCGTCTTCCCCGAGGGGACCCGGTCCCGCACCGGCCGGATGGCGCCCTTCAAGATCGGCGCCGCGGGCCTGGCCAAGGCCGTGGGCGTGCCGGTGCTCCCGGTCGCCCTGATCGGCGCGCACGAAGCCATGCCTCACGGCAGCAAGTGGCCGCGCCCTGGCCGGCCCCGCGTCGTGGTGGCCGTCGGCGAACCCCTCGTGGCCGCGGACAAGGAGCCCACCGCGGCCTTCAACGAGCGCATCGAGTCGTCGGTGCGCGCGCTCTACGCCGAGCACCGTCCGCGCATCGACGCCTGAGCCCCCACCCCCCCGAGAACCAGGAGAGTACTGCGCAGATGGCACACGTGAAGCACATGAAGTGGTGGGGCTGGGGCGAGGAGGGCGTGCACTTCGAGTACGCGAACAAGCCGGCCTTCGCCCCCTTCGTGAAGAAGGCCCTGGGCGTCGACCTGCGCCCGCGGCAGCGGGACACCATCGACTTCGCGACGGTGAGCGTCCCGGCCTCCCGCGCGGAGGACGACGTCCTGGCCGCCCTGCGGTCGGTCGCCGGTACCGAGCACGTGAGTCTCGACGACGAGCTGCGGGTCGTGCACTGGGCCGGCAAGTCGGTGACCGAGCTCCTGCTCACCCGGGCCGGCGACTTCGCCCGCGTGCCCGACGTCGTCGTCTATCCCGGTACCGAGGAGGAGGTCGCCGCGGTGCTGCGTCTGGCCGTCGAGCAGAACCTCGTGGTCATCCCCTTCGGCGGTGGCACGAGCATCTCGCGCAGCCTCCAGGCGGACCCGGCCGAAGAGCGAACGATCGTTTCCCTGGACCTCGGGCGGATGAACCAGGTGCTCTCCATCGACGAGACCTCGGGCCTGGCGACCATCGAGGCCGGTGTCCTGGGCCCGGACATGGAGGACCAGCTCAACGCCCGCGGCTGGACCCTGGGCCACTTCCCGGACTCCTTCACGCACTCCACCCTCGGCGGCTGGGCCGCCACCCGGTCCTCCGGGATGCAGTCGGACAAGTACGGGGACATCGCCGACATCGTGCGCGGGCTGCGCGTCGTCCGCCCCGGCGGCACCGTGGTCCTGCGCCCCCTGCCCTCCACCTCCACGGGGCCGAGCCTGCGCGAGATGATCCTCGGCTCCGAGGGCCGGCTCGGCGTGATCACCCGGCTGGACGTGCACGTCCACCGCATCGCGGAGCACCGCGAGGTCATCGCGTACATGTTCCCCACGTGGCAGCAGGCGCTCACCGCGATGCACGACCTCGCCCGGTCCGACATCCGCACGACCTTCGCCCGGGTCTCCGACGCGCACGAGACGGCGTTCTCCCTGTCCACGCAGAAGGCCCCGACCACGCTGAAGAAGAAGGTCACGGCCAAGGGCCAGGACCTGCTGTGGGAGGTCATGCGCCGCCGCGGCTGGGACACCGACGCCATGTGCATCGCCTACGTGTGCTTCGAGGGCGACAAGGCCGAGGTCGAGCGCCGGAAGAAGGCCGTGGCCGGCCTCGTGAAGAAGCAGGGTGCGCTGGTCCTGGGCTCGGGCCCCGGCGCCCTCTACGACCAGAAGAAGTTCGACACCCCGTACCTGCGGGACTTCCTGCTCGAGCAGAACACCATCGGCGACGTCTCCGAGACGGCCGCCCCGTGGTCCAAGCTCACCACCGTGCACAAGGCGGCCTACGACGCCGCGCACCGGGCCTTCGCCGCACAGGGGAAGACCGGGTGGATCATGTCCCACATGTCGCACTCCTACCACGCCGGGGCCTGCCTCTACTTCACCTTCGGGTACGAGATCGGCGAGGACCCGCACGGCGAGTACGCCGCGATCAAGGGCGCCGTCCAGCAGGCCTTCATCGACGCGGGCGGGACCCTCTCCCACCATCACGGCGTGGGCCTGGAGCACAGCCCCTGGATGGAGCAGGACGTCTCCGCCGAGGGGGTCGACCTCATGCGCCGCCTCTTCGACGCCACCGACCCGGGCGGGAACCTCAACCCGGGCAAAATCGTCAGCTGATCCCCCGGACCCGGTCGGACAGCAGGCCCCCACCCGCGCGGGTGGGGGCCTGTTCCACGACCGGGGCCTGGCACCGCCCACGACGCCCGACCGCGTCGGCACGGCAGCACGTCGGCACGTGCGAGGTAGTGTCGGGCAGGTCGAGGTCCACCCGCGGCGGGGAGCAGAAGAGCTCCTGCCGTCGAGGAACCGCCCTGGAGGACGAGATGGAATGGTGGGCCGTGGCGACGTGGTGGAGCGCGGCCTGGCCCGTGCTGGTGGGGGCACTCGTGACCCTCCTGCTGCTGTGGCTGGTGCTGCTCGTGGTGCTGTGGCGGGCCGCACCGGACCGCACGGCGCTGCGCGACGCGCTGCGGCTGCTGCCGGACGTGCTCCGGCTCGTCACCCGGTTGGCCGGTGACCGTTCCCTCCCCCGCGGCGTGCACTGGAAGCTGATGCTGCTGCTCGCCTATCTCGCGCTGCCCGTCGACCTGGTCCCGGACGTCGTCCCGGTCCTCGGCTACGCCGACGACGCCGTGGTCGTCCTCCTCGTGCTGCGTGCAGTGGTCCGCTCTGCCGGCCCCCAGGCCCTGGAGCGGCACTGGCCGGGCACCCCGGAGGGTCTGGCCGTCGTACGCCGCCTCGTCGGGGTCCACGGGGACGCGCACACGGAATGAGAAGGACTCCGGAGGAGGGGCCCATGAGGGAGTACCGCCCCGATCCGCCCGGGCTGTTGCGGCATGAGGAAAGGCCCCGCACGGGTGGGTGCGGGGCCTGGGGTGGTACTGAGGGGATGTGGGGAGCCCCCGCACGTGGTGTGCGGGGGCTCGACCCTTGTGGTGTGGTCCGGCGGTGTCCTACTCTCCCACACCCTGGCGGGTGCAGTACCATCGGCGCTGTGGGTCTTAGCTTCCGGGTT
>NZ_JBSJYX010000009.1:0-127984 GCF_053711175.1 Kocuria sp. KH4 | reverse complement strand
GGGGGGGTGGGGGGGGCCATCGACCAGCTCCACCGCGAGCTCATCGCGGTGGCCGTGGCCATCAGCTCCCAGTGCCCCTACTGTCTCGAGGTGCACGTGACCCAGGCCAAGAAGGCCGGTGCCTCGAAGGCCCAGATCGCCGAGGCGGTCATGGTCGCCGCCGGCCTGGGCGCCGGCGCCGCGGTCACCCACGGCACCATGGCCGTGCGGATCTTCGACGAGGCCTGATCTCGGTCCTCCCCGGCCGGGGAGGACCGGGGCCGTCCCGCGGCGGCTCAGACCCGCAGCGGGGCCCTGCGCAGCGCCTCCTGCAGGGCGCCCAGGACGAGCGTCACGGAGCCGGCGTGGGCGTTGGGGCCCATCAGCCCGATGCGCCAGACCGTGTCGGCGTACTCCTTCACGCCCGCGCCAATCTCCAGCGAGTAGTGCTCCAGCAGGTGGGCGCGGACCGCGGCGGAGTCCACGCCCTCAGGCACCTTCACGGTGGTCAGCTCCGGGAGGCGGTGCCCCTCGGCGGCGAACAGCTCCAGGCCCATCTCCTGCAGCCCGTCCTGCAGGGCGTCGCCCGCCGCCTGGTGGCGGGCCCACACGTTCTCCAGGCCCTCCGCGGAGATCCGGCGCAGCCCCGCGTCCAGGGAGGCGATCATGGCCGTGGGCGCGGTGTGGTGGTAGGTGCGGGCCCGGCCCTGCGCCTCCCCCACGTAGCCGCCGAGCATGCCGAGGTCCAGGTACCAGGACCGGGGGTTCCGCACCCGGCGCTCGAACGCGGCGTCCGAGATCGTGAACGGCGCCAGGCCGGGGGCCACGCCCAGGCACTTCTGGGTGCCGGCGTAGCCGAGGTCCACCCCCCACTCGTCCGCGCGCAGCTCGATGCCGCCGATGGACGTGACGGCGTCGACGAGCAGCAGGGCGTCGCCCTTGAGCTCCCCCAGCGCGGCGATGTCCGAGCGCACGCCCGTGGAGGTCTCGGCGTGCACCGCGGCGATGATCTTGGGGGCGGGGTGCGCCTCCGCGACCCGCTGGGGGTCGATCGGCTGCCCGTACGGGAAGTCCACCCGCACCACCTCGGCACCGCACCGGGCCGCGACGTCGCACATCCGCTCGCCGAAGAGGCCGTTGACCGCCACGACGACGACGTCGCCGTCCTCCACGGTGTTCACGAAGGCGGCCTCCATGCCCGCCGAGCCGGTGGCGCTCAGCGGCAGGGTGCGCCGGTTGCGGGTCCCCCAGACCTCCCGCAGGCCGTCGCAGGCGCTGTCCATAATCTCCAGGAACGCGGGATCGAGGTGCCCGAGCAGCGGATGGGCCAGTGCGGCCGTGGCCTCGGGATAGGGGTTGGACGGGCCGGGGCCGAACAGGTGTCGCTGGATCATGGGCACGGGGCGCTCCTCACGCGGACGGGTCATCGGGTCGGGAGCCCAGCCTAGCCGGGACGCCCTGCCGCACCGACCGGGCGCCCGGCCCGGCGACGCCGGGGCGGCCCGTCCCGCACGCGACCCGGGGCCGCGCGCGGCGTCTGTTGTGAAGCGGGACACTGCCCGGTAGCCTCTGGACTGGCCCACGGCGGGTCCGGGCGACCGGACTATCTACCAGGCAGAACTGCACCATCGATCACGCAGCGGCCGCCGTCGGCGCGTCTCCCGGTTCTGGCTCGGCGAGCTCCCCAGCGGCACCTGCCTCACCCTGGAGACCCGCATGAGCACAGACGAGACCACCGTTCCGGCCGAGGCCCGGCAGTTCCTGCGCGAGGCCATCGCGCTCGCGGTCGACAACGCCAGGGCCGACGGCGGGCCCTTCGGCGCCGTGGTCGTCACGGCCGACGGCCGCCGCTTCTCCGGCGTCAACCGGGTCACCGCCGACAACGACCCGACCGCGCACGCCGAGGTGGTGGCCATCCGCACCGCCTGCCGGGAGCTCGGCACGTTCGACCTCTCGGGGGCGACCCTCTACGCGAGCTGCGAGCCGTGCCCGCTGTGCGTGTCCGCGTCCCTGTGGTCCCGCCTGGACGCGGTCTGGTTCGCGGCCGACCGGCACGACGCCGCCGCCGGGGGCTTCGACGACGCCGAGTTCCACGAGCACTTCACCCGGCCGGTGGAGGAGCGCTCCCTGCCCGTGCGCCCCGTCGACCTCCGGGAGCGCACGGCGCCCTTCGAGGCGTGGGCGGCGAACACGACCCGCACCGCCTACTGAGGGACGCCCGCTGCGTGCCGCGCCCCGGCCGGGGCGCGGCACCGGGCGTCCCCGCCGTCAGGCCCCGGCAGCGCCTGGCGGCACCGGCGCCCGGACGGCGCCGGCGGTCCCCGGGCCGTGACGGTCCCCGGGGTCCTCGAGCTCCCCCAGCACCCCGAGGACCTGGGCGACCTGGAGCTCCTCGGGGACCTCGACCGTGTCGACGGCGTCGGCCATGGCGTGCAGGAAGGCGGTGACGGTGGCGGCCTGGTCGGGGTCCAGGGCGCGGGCGGCGGCGAGCATGCGTTCGTGCATCCGGCCCAGGGTGGTGCGCACCTCGCAGTCGGCCTCGGCGGTGGCCACGATCACCAGGGCGCGCCGGTCGGTGGGGTGCGGGCGGCGGGCGATGTGGCCGGTGCGGGTGAGGCGGTCCAGCAGGGTGGTAGTGGAGGCCGAGGAGATGCCCAGGCGGGCGGTGAGATCGCGCGGGCTCATGGGGGTGCCGGCGCGGTCGGCCTCGAGGAGGTAGCGCAGGGCCAGGACGTCCTTCTCGCCCATGCCCATGGAGTCCTTGGTGCGCCGGCGCATCGCGGTCTCGGCGGTGCGGTAGGCGCGCAGGGCCTCGAGCACCTGCACCGGTCCGGGGCCGGGGTCGTCGGTGCCGTACCAGTAGCCGGAGGAGGTCGGGGCGCGGGACGTCATGCCGAACATCCTAGGCGACCGACAAGCCCGACCAGCGAGTAACTAGACAATCTAGACATCATCGACTTGGATGATGTGGTGCGCATCTCGCGGCTCCGGCCCCGGGCCGCGCACACCACCGCAGGGTACGCAGGGAACGTGAGGAAGGTCGAGGGATGAACCAGCAGGTGCAGCACCGGTCCGCACAGCAGACGACGGAACCGGCAGCCGGCCGTCCGGCCACCCCGGAGACCATGGGCCCCGTGCACTGCGGCCGGCCCATGCCGATGCGCCCGCTCGACCTGGCCGACGTCGACGGCCGCGCGAACCACGCCGCCGCCCAGGCCGCCGTGGACGGCCGCCGGCTGCACGCCTGCGCCTGCGGCTTCCTGGTCGAGACGGAGGACCCCGCCGGGACGACCGCGCCACTGGTGGCCCGCGGGGACGAGCACCTCTTCCACCCCTTCTTCACCCGGCGCGTCCTGGCGGCGGCCGGACGCGTCGAGACGGCCGAGTGGACCCTCGACCAGCAGCTCGCGGAGGACGACGCCTTCCCGGGGCAGGACGACGCCGCCCAGGACGTGTGGCTTTTGGCGGCCGGCGCGGAGACCGCGCAGTGGGAGCTGGACCAGGCCCGCGAGGCCCTGTGCGCCGAACTGCGCGTGGCCGCCCGCCACGGCGTGCCGCTCGCCGCCCTGTCCCGCGCGGCCGGCCTCGACGAGGACTTCGTGGTCGCAGCCCTCCGGCAGGACCGGGCGCGGGCCGTCCCGGCCGGCGGGGACGACCGGGCGCCGCACGCGGCGGCGCCGGACACGGGAGTGACCGAGCTGCGCACTCCCGGGCACCGTGCCGCGACGGGGGACCGCCGCGTCGACACGCTCGCCGCCGCGGGCTGAGCGCGCTCCGGCCCCGCAGGAACCTCCGGGCAGCCCCCGCGGGCGGACCCGCGCCGGCCCGCCCGCCCGTGTGAGGCGGCTAACACAATATGAAGAATTCGTGTACATGTCAGTAATCTGATGCTCAGGAGCGCGGCCGGCGCACGGGTCCGATGTGCGATGCACGTGGGGGGACACCGGAGCGCAGCCGGCCGGCAGCTCACCGCGCCGCCCCCGGTCCGATCCACCGGGGGCGGCACACTTCACAGCCTCGGCCCGAACCGGCGCCGGGAAGCGCGCCGCGCCTGCTCACTCCCGCCGTGCGGGCAGCACATCAACCGCGGACCGCGGGGCACACCGGACGCTTTCCCTGACCGGCGCATCGGCCCGCAGTCCGCCCGCGCTCCGCAATGTTCACCGTCGCATCAGGCCGAACCTCTCGACGTGGCCCGAATAATCAGTAAACTGTGCTTTGCGTCACTTCCCAGCCCTGTCATTCCTGACCGAGAGGCCGATCCCATGAAGAAGTCCGCTCTGCTCGCCGCGCCCGCCCTCGCACTCGCGGTCGTGACCCTGCCCGCCACCGCCGCCACCGCCGCCGACACCTGGTCTTTCCACGCCGAGCTCGCGCCGGTCAACAACAGCACCGCCGCCGGCCACGCCGCCGTGGAGGTCACCGGCCAGGAGGCCACGGTGACCGTGGAGGTGGCCGGGGCACCGGCCCTGTTCCAGGGGGCGCCCTACCCGCACGCCCAGCACATCCACATCGGGGGCCAGGGAGTGTGCGCCCCGCCGAGCGCCGACGCCGACGGGGACGGCGCGGTCAGCTCCATGGAGGGCCAGCCCTGGACCGGCGGGATCGGCACCGCGCTGACGACCTCGGGGGACACGACTCCGGCCTCCGCGGTGGCGGTCGACCGCTTCCCGGCCGGTGAGGCCTACACCTACCAGCGGACCTTCCCGGTGGACGGAGCCACGCTGACCGCCCTGCAGAACGGCACCGCGGTGGTCAACGTCCACGGTGCGGACCCGGCGACGCTCTCGGCCGCGGCGCAGGCGAAGGTGAACCCGATGGCCCCGGCCCTGCCGCTGGCCTCCGACATCCCGATCGCCTGTGGCGTGCTCGCGCCCGCCCAGATGGCGATGCCGGAGGGCCCGGCGGACACCGGCGTGGAGACGGCGGCGACCGGCTCCGACGCCCGTGGCCTGGCCGGAGCGGCCGTGCTGGGGATGCTCGCCCTGGGCGGTGCCGCGGTGGCCCTGCGGCGCCGCACGGCCGGCGGCCGCTGACCCCCGGACACCGCGTGCCCCGGCACCGCGCCGAGACCCGTCACCTCCGCACGGGGGTGGCGGGTCTCGCCGTGGTCCTGGGCCTGTGGTGCACCGGGGACAGCACCGCACCCACCCATCCGGCGACGGCGCCGCGGGCCGCCGCGGAGCACCCCGCCCCACGTGCCGCCCCTCCGGAGGCGGCGGCCTTCAGCGCCCTGGAGGCCGCCGCCCCGGCGCCCGGCACTGGGGGGCCCGGCGCCGCGGCACCGCGTGCCCCGGCCCCCACGGCGGACCGGGAGGACCGCCCGCGGGCGCTGCCCGCCTCCGAGCCGGTGCGCCTCACCATCGGCGCCATCGGACTGGAGGACCGGCTCATGTCGCTGGACCGGCGCCCCGACCGCACCCTGGAGGTCCCGCCGGAGCACCCCGGCGCCCCGGCCGGCTGGTACCGGGGCTCGCCCACCCCGGGAGAGGTGGGCCCGGCCGTGCTGCTGGGCCACGTCAACGCCACCGGCGGCGGCGCGGGGGTCTTCGCGGACCTGCACCGGCTGGCCCCCGGGGACCGCATCGCCGTCGCCCGGGCGGACGGGTCCACGGCGGAGTTCGCGGTGGACGCCGTCGAGCGCTACGCGAAGGACGCGTTCCCCACGCTGCGGGTCTACGGCAACACCGCCGGAGCGGAGCTGCGGCTGATCACCTGCGACGGCTACGACCCGGCGACCGGTGCCTTCGACGAGAACCTGGTGGTCCACGCCTCCCTCGTGCGGAGCTGAACCGCCCGCCCCGAACGGCACGGCGCCCCGCGCCGCGACCCGCCCGGGAGCGGGGGCCGCGGCGCGGGGCGCCGTCGTAGCCGTGCGCCGGACCGGCCCGGCGGATCAGCGCCTCAGATCAGCTCGTCCGTGAGGTGGTTGGGCGTGCCGAAGCGGTGGGCGGTGATGCTCACGGCCTGCTCGTGCAGGAACGGCAGCATCTCCACCCGGCCGGCCCCGGTGACGGGGTGGGCGTAGACGGCCACGTCCGGGCGGGATCCGGTCGCGGCGATGAACCGGGCACGGTCCCCGCCGATCAGGCGCACGCGCCCACCGCCGAGCTCGGCGGCGCGGGCCAGCCAGGCGGCGTCGTCCTCGACCCGGACCGGCACGCCGCGGCCGGTGAGCACGGAGGCCACCGCCGCGGGCAGCTCGAGCGCCGAGGAGACGCTGAGCCCGGCACCGGCCCGCAGGCCGGCCGCGACCACCCGGAGCAGATCGGCCAGGGGCTGCCCCTCGGCCAGCCGCACCGTCACCGGCAGGGGCAGGTAGCGGAAGACGTTGCGCTCCGCGTAGAGCCGGGAGACGTCCCGGGCCACCCCGAACTCCTCGGCCCAGACGGCCTCGTCGCTGCGCAGCGCCTGCTCGAGGACGTCGGCCTCCTGTGCCGTGACCCCGGCCCGGCCCGCACGGGCGGCGGCGAGCAGACCGGCCACGGCCGCGTCGGCCACGGGGCGCCCGTTCCCGCGCAGCGGCGCCGGCTCCCACTCACCCAGGCCCATGAGGTAGCTGGGGCCGCCGGCCTTGGTGCCGGGGCCGACCGCCGACTTCTTCCAGCCGCCGAAGGGCTGGCGCTGGACGATGGCCCCGGTGATGTGCCGGTTGACGTAGAGGTTGCCGGCCTGGACGGTGTCCAGCCAGTAGCCGATCTCGGCGGGGTCCAGGGAGTGCAGCCCGGCCGTGAGGCCGTAGTCGACCTCGTTCTGGATGGCCACGGCCTCCTCCAGGGTCTCGGCCGTCATCACGCCCAGGACGGGCCCGAAGTACTCCACCCGGTGGAACTCGGAGCCGCGCTGCACCCCGGTGCGCACGCCCGGGGACCACAGCCGGCCCGTGTCGTCCAGCTGCCGCGGCTCGATCAGCCAGGACTGGCCCTCCTCGAGGGTGGTCAGGGCCTGGAGCAGCTTGCCCTCGGCGGGCTCGGTGAGCGGGCCCATCTGGGCGGCGGGGTTGGTCGGGTGGTCCACGGTGAGGGAGCCGACCGCGTCCACCAGCTGGTTGCGGAACCGCTGGGACTGCGCCACCGAGCCCACGAGGATGACCAGGGAGGCCGCCGAGCACTTCTGCCCGGCGTGGCCGAACGCGGAGTAGGCGACGTCCTTGGCCGCGAGGTCGAAGTCGGCGCTGGGGGTGACGACGAGGGCGTTCTTGCCCGAGGTCTCGGCCAGCAGCGGCAGGTCGGAGCGGAAGGAGCGGAACAGCTCCGCCGTCTCGTAGGCGCCGGTGAGGATCAGGCGGTCCACCGCCGGGTGGGAGATCAGCTGGCGGCCGAGCTCCCTCTCCTCGAGGTCCACCAGCGCGAGCACGTCGCGGGGGATCCCGGAGGCGTCCAGGGCCTCCCAGACCGCCTCGGCCACCACGGCGCCGCAGCGCTTGGTCGGGCCGGCCGGCTTGAACACCACCGGGGACCCGGCGGCCAGGGCGGCCAGCGCGGAGCCGGCCGGGATGGCCACGGGGAAGTTCCACGGCGGGGTCACCACGGTGAGCCGGGAGGGCACGAACGTCGCGCCGTCCACCTCGTCCAGCTCCCGGGCGCGCTCGGCGTAGTAGTGCGCGAAGTCGATGGCCTCGCTGATCTCCGGGTCCGCCTGGTCGAGGGTCTTGCCGGCCTCGGCGGCCGCGACCTCGAGGAGCTCGGCGCGGCGGGCGGCGAGGGCGTCACCGGCACGGTGGAGCACCTCGGCCCGCTGGGCGCCGGACAGCGCGGACCAGCCCCGGCCGGCCGCGAGGGCGGCCTCCACGACGCGGTCGAGCTGCTCCTCGGTCTGCACGCGGGCCGCGGTGACGGTCGCCACGCCGGCGGCGGAGCCGGGGACGCGCTCCAGGATCTTCCGGCCCCAGGCGCGGTTGGCGGCCACGGCCGGGTCGGTGTCCGGGGTGTTGTGGAAGCCCTCGCGCGGGGCCGGGGGCTCGGGCAGGGTCCGGTCCTGGACCCGGTGGGGCGCCGGGACGGTGTCGTCGAGCGCGGCCAGGGAGGCGAGGAAGCGGTTCTTCTCGCGCTCGAAGAGCTCCTCGTTCGCGGAGAGCTCGAAGACCGCGGACATGAAGTTCTCCTGGCTCGCGCCCTCCTCCAGCCGGCGGATGAGGTAGGCGATGGCGACGTCGAACTCGGCCGGGTGCACCACCGGGGTGTAGAGCAGCAGGGAGCCGACGTCGCGCTTGACGGCCTGGGCCTGGCCGGTGGCCATGCCCAGTAGCATCTCGAAGTCGACGGCCTCCGTGACCCCCCGCTCGGAGGCGAGCAGCCACGCGAAGGCGATGTCGAAGAGGTTGTGCCCGGCCACGCCGATCCGCACCGCGTCGGCGTGCTCCGGCTGCAGCGCGTAGTTGAGCACGCGCTTGTAGTGGGTGTCCGAGTCCTGCTTGGTGGACCAGGTGGCCAGCGGCCAGTCGTGCAGGGACGCCTCGACCTGCTCCATGGGCAGGTTCGCGCCCTTGACCACGCGCACCTTGACGCGGGCGCCGCCCGCGGCGCGGCGGGCCCGCGCCCACTCCTGGAGGCGGATCATCGCCTCCAGGGCGTCGGGCAGGTAGGTCTGCAGGACGATCCCGGCCTCGAGGTGCTGGAACCGGGGCTGGTCGAGGATCCGGGTGAAGACCGCGATGGTGAGGTCCAGGTCCTTGTACTCCTCCATGTCCAGGTTGATGAACTTGGGGGCGGGGAACGAGGCGGCCCGCGCGTAGAGCGGCGTCAGCTTCTCGACGACCTCGGCCACGGCCTCGTCGAAGGCCCACGGGGAGTGCGGGGCCACGGTGGAGGAGACCTTGATGGAGACGTAGTCGACGTCGGGCCGGGCCAGCAGGTCGTGGGTGCCCTGCAGGCGGCGGTCGGCCTCGTGGTCGCCGAGCACGGCCTCGCCCAGCAGGTTGACGTTGAGCCGGACGTCGTCCGTGCGGATCTTCGCGATGGACTTCCCGAGCCTGGCCTCGCTGGCGTCCACGATGAGGTGGCCGACCATCTCGCGCAGGGCCCTGCGCGCGGCGGGGATGACGACCTGGGGCGCGGCCGGGGCCAGGGCCCCGCCGGCGCGGACCGCGGTGCGCAGGTACCAGGGCAGGAAGGCGGGGACCTTCGGGGCCAGCCGGGCGAGGTTGCGGGCGGCGACCCGGATGTCCTCGGGACGGACGACGCCGTCGACGAAGCCGACCGTGAAGTCCAGTCCACGGGGATCCTTGAGCACCCCGGCCAGCTGCTCGCCCGAGGCGTCCTTGGGGAACTGCTCCGCCTCGGTGAGCCAGCGGCGCACGGTGGCCACGGCCTGCTCGGGCAGCGACACCGGGATCGCGGCGTGGGGAAGGGTGCGTCCGGCCGACGGGTCCGCAGGGGTGTGCGCGGTCGCGGGGACGGGGATCGTCGTCATGGGTGGTACTCCCTGGTCTGCGTGGAAAGCACTGGTGCGCTCCTCACTATGCGCCCTCTTTCCATTCGGATAAAGTGATGTTTTCCACGGATGATCCGTCAATCGACGTGATGAATGTGAGGTCCTCGTGCTCGACGTCCGGAAGCTGCGGCTGCTGCGCGAGCTCGCGCTGCGCGGCACCCTGGCGGAGGTGGCCGCGGCCCTGAGCTACAGCCCCTCGGCGGTCTCCCAGCAGCTGTCGGCGCTGGAGAAGGAGGCCGGGGTCGAGCTGCTCTCCAAGGCCGGCCGGCGGGTGCAGCTGACCCCGCAGGCGGAGATCCTGGTGGCGCGCACCGCCGAGCTGCTGGACGTCCTGGAGCGGGCGGAGTCGGACCTGGCGGCGTCGCTGAGCACGGTCACGGGCACGGTGCGGGTCGCCGTGTTCCAGTCGGCCGCCCTGGCGCTGCTGCCGGCCGTGCTCGGCACGATGCGCCGCGAGCACCCGGACGTGCGGGTCGAGATGGTGCAGGCGGAGCCGGAGCGCGCCCTCCACGAGACGTGGACGCGCGAGTTCGACCTCGTGGTCGCGGAGCAGTACCCGAGCCACGCCGCCGCCCACCACCCGGACCTGGACCGGCAGCGGCTCATCACGGACGCCATCCGCCTGGCGGTCCCGCCCGGGGCGGAGCACGCGTCGATCACCTCGCTGCAGGACGCCCGCGAGCTGCCGTGGGTCATGGAGCCCCGGGGCGCGGCGTCGAGGCACTGGGGGGAGCAGCTGTGCCGGCGGGCGGGGTTCGAGCCGGACGTCCGGTTCGCCACGGCGGACCTGCAGGCCCAGACCCGGCTCGTGGAGTCCGGCAACGCCGTGGCCCTCATGCCGGACCTCATGTGGGCGGGCGGCGACTCGCCGTGCCGGCTGGTCGACCTGCCCGCGGGGCCGCGGCGGACGGTGTTCACCTCGATCCGGGGCTCGAGCGTGCGGCGACCGGCCATCCTCGCCCTCCGTGCGGCCCTGGAGGCGGTGGCCGCCGAGCTCGCCGCGCGGATGGACTGACGCTCAGGGGTGGGCGGCGGCCTGCCCGGTCAGCGCCCGGCGCAGCCGGCCGTCGGCGATCTGCTCCAGCAGCCACGGGCTGAGCAGGAACGGCGCGGCCTCGGCCGCGGCGAAGAGCTCCTCCGGGAGGATCCAGGCGACCTCCGCGACCTCCGCCGGCAGCGGCTGCGGCTGCCCGGCGGCACGTGCCACGTAGACGGGGCAGAACTCGTTCTCGACGATCCCGGAGGCGTCCACGGCCCGGTAGCGGAAGTCCGGCAGCACCGCCGTGACGCCCGTCACGGCGAAGCCCAGCTCCTGGCCGGCCCGCCGGGCCACGGCCTCCTCGAAGTCCTCGCCGGGCGCCGGGTGGCCGCAGAAGCTGTTCGTCCACACCCCCGGCCAGGTCTTCTTGGCCAGGGCCCGGCGGGTCAGCAGCAGCCGCCCGTCGTCCCCGAGGACGTAGCACGAGACCGCGAGGTGCAGCGGGGTGTCCGCGGTGTGCACCTGCGCCTTGGGCGCGGTGCCCACGGGACGGTGGGCGTCGTCGAGCAGGACGACCTCCTCGACGGCTCCGGGGGCGGCTCCGGGGACGGCGTCGGGGGCGGCTTCGTGGCTGGCCATGGGTCTCGTTCCGGTCGGTGGCGGGAGGTGGTCCGCGCCCATTCTCGCAGGCCCGCGCCCGGGAGGCACGCGGGCCGGGGAGTGGACAAGGGCCCGCCCGGGGAGCACGATCGGGAACCATGCGACGACGTCGGCCCGCCCCCGCCCCTCTGCCCCTGCGGGACGGCGTGGACCCCGTCCGGGTCCGGCTGCCGGCCGAGGACGGGTGGGGCACGGCCCGGGACTGGCTGCTGGCGCGCTTCCCGGCCTCGGCCCCGGAGCTGGAGGAGCTCTTCGCGTCCGGGGGGATCGTCGACGACGCCGGGCGGCCCCTCGCCCCCGGCACCCCCTACCGGCCCGGCGGGTCGGTCTGGTACCACCGGGCCCTGCCGCCCGAGCCGGAGCTGCCCGGGGACCTGCCGGTGCTGTTCGAGGACGAGTGGTTGCTGGCCGTCGACAAGCCGCACGGCCTGCCCACCACCCCGCGCGGCGGGTTCGTGGCGCAGAGCGCGCTGGTGAAGCTGCGCCGCTCCCGCAGCGAGGACCGCCTGTCCCCGCTGCACCGGCTCGACCGCGGCACGGCCGGGGTGCTGCTGCTCTGCCGGGACCCCGCGGCCCGCGGCCGGTTCCAGACCCTCTTCCAGGACCGGGCGGTGGCCAAGGAGTACGAGGCGGTCGCCGCGCACCGGCCCGGGCTCGGGCTGCCGCGCGTCGTCGAGTCCCGCATCGTCAAGGACCGCACCTGCCTGCAGGCGCGCGAGGTGCCGGGACCGGCCAACGCGCGCACCGTCGTCGACCGGGCGGGCGCCCCGTTCGCGGACGCCGAGGGCGAGTGGGCGCGCTACCGGGTGCGGCCCGAGACCGGGCGCACCCACCAGATCCGGGTCCACCTGGCCGGGCTGGGCGTCCCGGTCCGCCACGACCCGCTCTACCCGCAGGTGCGCCCGGCCGGCAGCGAGGACCCCGACCGGCCGCTGCAGCTGCTGGCCCGGCGGATCGGCCTGACCCACCCCATGACGGGCCGCCCGCTCGTGCTCGAGAGCCGGCGTGCCCTGCGCACCGGGGTGCCCTCGTGAGCGCGCCGCGCCCCGCGCCGGCCGCCGCCCGGGTGCCCGCCCCGGACGTGGCCCGCGGGCTCATGCTCTGGGTCATCGCCGTCGCCAACGTCACCGCGTGGATCTGGGCGCCCGGGCCCACGGACGGCCCCCGCGACCGGCCCGTGGGCGCCGGGGCGGGCGCGGCCGGGTGGACGGCGGACGACGTCGTGAACACCGCCCTGTCCATGCTCGTGGACGGCCGCGGCTTCCCCCTGTTCTCCTTCTTGGTCGGCTACGGCGTGGGCCAGATCGCCGCCCGGGAGGCCGCCCGCGGCACGCCCCTGCCGCTCGCCCGGCAGCTGCTGCTGCGGCGCTACGGGTGGCTGCTGCTCCTCGGGGCCCTGCACGCGTGCCTGCTCTTCCCCGGGGACATCATCACGGCCTACGCCTTCGGCGGGCTGTTCCTGACCCTGCTGATCGCGGAGAGCACGGTCACGCTGCTGGTCCTCGCCGGCCTGGGCTCCGTGCTCATGGTCCTCTACGGCGCGGCGAGCTGGGCCGTGCGGACCCCCGGCAGCGCGCCCTTCCCCAGCCTCGTCACCGACTCCGTGCCCGAGCACCTCGCCCTCGTGCTGTCCGAGGGCGCGGGGGTGGTGGCCTTCGCCCCGCTCCAGCTGCTGGGGCTGCTGCCCATGCTGCTGCTCGGCCTGGCGCTCAGCCGCCACCGGGTACTGGAGGACCCCGGGCCCCGCCGCGGCCGGCTGCTGGTCGGCGCGGTGGCCTGCATCGGCGCGGGGCTGCTGACCGGCGCCGGCACGGGGCTGCTGACCACGGACATGCTCGAGCCATCCACGGCCGCCGGGTCCCTGCTCACCGGGCTGGACGCCCTGACCGGCGCGGCGCAGGGCATCGGCTACGCGCTCGTGGTGGCCCTGGTCTGCGCGCGGGCCCGGCGGCGGGCCCCGGACGCCCCCCTCCGGGCGCGGGAGCACCCCGCGCTGTGGTCACTGCAGGCCCTGGGGCGCCGGTCGATGAGCGGCTACATCGCCCAGTCCGTGCTCTTCACCGTCCTGATGCCGCCGTTCGCGCTGGGCCTCGGCCACGCCCTGGCCCCCACCGCCGCGCTGCTGCTGGGCACCGCGGTGTGGCTGGCCACCCTGCTCGGCGCCGTCCTGCTCGAGCGGCGCGGTCTGCGGGGGCCCGCCGAGGCGTTCCACCGGCGGCTGGCGGCCGGCCCCGCCCGGGACCACCCCGGCCCGCGCTCCGGCCCGCACTCCGCGGCGAGCGCATAGGCTCGGAGCAGCACCCCTCCCCCGCCAGCACCAGGAGCCGCCATGTCCAGCCCCACCGGCGCGAGTCCCGCGTCCCGCCCGCTCTCCGCCGACCCCGGCGCCGAGGGCACCGCGAGCGCCCCGGAGCGCGCCGACACGGCGGCCCGGTCGGTCCGCGCGCTCTTCGCCGGGCGCGCCCTGGGCGTGCCGGGCACCCTGCTGGGCGCGCCGGCGCACCCGCGGCCCCGCTCCCGCACGGCCCCGTGGCACTACTGGTGGCAGGCCCACCTGCTCGACGCCCTGGTGGACGCCGCACGGCGCCACCGGGACGAGCCCGACCGCGCGGAGGAGCTCCGCCGCGACGCGCACCGGCTGCTGCGCGGGATCACCCTGCGCAGCGGCGGGCGCGTGACCCAGAACTCCTACTACGACGACATGGCCTGGCTGCTGCTGGCCGTGGGCCGGCTCGCCGCGCTGGACCGCGAGCTCACCGGCCGGGCGGACGTGGCGTGCCTGGACGCGGGCCGGGCCCTGCTCGCCCGGATCGAGCGGGGGCACACGGCGGACCTGGGCGGCGGGGTCTTCTGGAACACCCGCCACGACGTGAAGAACACCGCGTCCTCGGCGCCGGCGGCCCTGGCCTTCGTGCGCACGCACCGCACCGACCAGGCCCGCGCGGTGCTCGGCTGGCTGCAGGAGAACCTGTGGGACCCCGGCCGGAAGGTCTTCCACGACGGGCTGGTGCTGGTCGCGGCGGGATCCGGCAGCGAGGTCACGCGGCGGGACGAGCGGCTGTTCAGCTACAACTCCGGACCCGTGCTCGGGGCGCTGCTCGAGCTCGCGGACGACCCCGGCACGGGCGCGGACGAGCGGGCGCGCCTGCTGCGCACGGCGGCCGACGTGGTGGCGGGCGCCGTCGACGCCTACGGCCGGCCGGCCCCGGAGGGCCGGGTCCTCACCACGCACGGCGGCGGGGACGGCGGGCTGTTCAGCGGCATCCTCGCCCGCTACCTCGCCCAGGCGGCCCGGCACCCGGACCTGGACCCGCCCGCGCGGCGCACCGCCGCCGAGCTGGTGACGGGCACCGCCGAGGCCCTGTGGACCGGACGGCGAGCGGCCGAGCCCGCCGCGGGCCCCGGCGGGGGCGCGCCGTCGGACCCGGCGGGCGGGTCGGTGGCGGTCTTCTCCCCCGATCCGGCGCGGCCCGCCGGGCAGGCGCAGCGCCCCGGCGCCCCGGTGGAGCTGTCCACCCAGGTCCAGGCGTGGACGGTCCTCGAGGCCGCCGCCCGGCTGGAGCGCCCGTGAGCGGGGGCCGGGCCGGCGGCTCCGCTGAGCGCTGAACCGGCGCCCCGGGCCGGGGGGAATCGTGGCCGCGCCAGGGGTCATGGGATAGAACAGCAGTATGAACTTCCTCCGCACCCCCGATCCGAACCCCGGTTGGCTCAACGAGGACGACCTGCAGGAAGCCCGGCGCCGCCTGCCGATGGTGTACGTGCAGGCGCTGCCGGTCCGCCTCGACCCGCTGGGCTACCTCTCCGAGATCGGGCTGCTCCTGCAGGCGACCCCCGAGGGCGAGATGATGTACACCTTCGTCTCCGGCCGGGTGCTGTACCGGGAGACCATCCGGGCGGCCCTGCTGCGCCACCTCGAGAAGGACCTGGGCGCCATGGCCTTCCCGCAGCTGCCGGTGTCCACGACCCCGTTCGCGGTGGCCGAGTTCTTCCCCTCCCCCTCCGAGACGGGGCTGACCGACGACCGTCAGCACGCCGTGGCGCTGAGCTACATCGTGCCGGTGCGCGGGGAGTGCAGTCCCCGCCAGGACGCCCTGCAGCTGTCCTGGATGAGTCCCGAGGAGGCGCTCAGCCCCGAGGTGCAGGCGGAGTTCGCCGGGGGCCGGGGAGACCTGGTGCGCCAGGCCGTGGCGCACGCGGGCTGGGGCCGCTGAGCCCCCGCTCCTCCGCGCCGCGGGTGAGCAGGACCACCGCCAGCCCGCACAGGACGCCGATCACCGTCTCCACCGCCCGGGCCTGCAGCAGGTGCCCGGGGGCGCCCGGGGCCGCCAGCTGGGTCATCAGCAGGGCCAGCGGGGTGATGAACAGCAGGGCCAGGGCGTAGTTGCGGCCCACGAACAGCTCCGCGAGGAACTGGAAGAGGACCACGAGCGCCACCGTGTGCCACTGCTGCAGCGGCACGGACAGCACGGCCGCGCTGATCCCCACGCCGCCCAGGGTGCCCACCATGCGGTGGACGCCGCGCTGCACCCGCGCCCCCAGGTCCGGGGCCGCGATGGGGGCCGCGGCGGCGACCATCGCCCAGTAGCTGTGCGAGAGGCCGGTGGCCGCGCCGAGGGCCCCCGCCACGGACGTGGCCGCCAGGAACCGGCCGCCGTGCGCCCACAGCCGGCCGGTGCTGAGCCCGTGGTGCTGCCCGACCGGGGCCACGGGCCCGGTCAGGCCCTCCCCAGCCCACCGGGACGCCAGCCCCAGCGCCACGGAGAAGGCGGCGGAGCCGGCGGCGAGCGCCACGGCCTGCCAGAGCGGTGCCGCGTGCCCCAGGGAGCCGACGGCGCCGACCGCGAAGACGAAGAAGACCGACCCCGCCGGCTTGAGCCCCCAGGACGCCGCGGCCATCGCGCCGAGCCCGGCCACGACCGCCGTGGCCGCCAGCACCGCCGGCTCCGGGGCGCCGCTGAGCAGCGCGCCCAGCGCCACGCACAGCGTCAGCAGCACGCCCGCCTGCGTCTGGTGCCGGGCCCGGGCCGCCGGCGGCTCGTGCCGGGCGTAGATGGAGGCGAACGCCCCGAAGACCGCGTAGACGGCCAGGTCGGCGCGGCCGGCGGCCACGACGGCGACCAGCGGGACGGCCACCGACAGCGCGATCCGGGCGGCGGGGAGGTGGTCCCGCTGGGCGGGGTGCAGGGCGAAGAGCTTCCGGAGCGGGCGCACGCGGTCGGGACCGCCTCTCTGTCGTCGGCGGCCGCACGGGCCGCGGCCGGGCGCGGGCGCCCGTCCTCGGGCGCTGGAGGCCCGCGCGCGGAGCGTGCGGGCCCACGACCCGACAACGGCCCGGCGGCGGCCCCTCTTCCGGGGCCGGAGCATGAGATCACTCACAGCGGCCTTCCCGGCCGCCCGGGCCGGGCCCGGCAGTGGCGCACAATGGTCGGATGACCCTGCCCGCCGCGCCCTCCCCGTTCCCCGCCGCCCGCGCCGCCTTCGGCTTCGAGGTCGAGCACCGGCTCGAGGAGACGGCCCGCGCGGCCGGCTCGCGCGCGGACGCCGGCGGCGCCCCGTTCCGGGGCCGCACCGGCACGATCCGCACCCCGCACGGGGAGATCCGGACCCCCGCGTTCGTGCCCGTCGGCACCGCCGCCACGGTCAAGGCGGTGCTGCCGGAGTCCATGGCCGAGCTCGGCGCCCAGGCCCTGCTCGCCAACGCCTACCACCTCTACCTCCAGCCCGGGGCCGACGTCCTCGACGCGGCGGGCGGGCTCGGCGCGTTCATGAACTGGGACGGGCCCACCTTCACGGACTCCGGGGGCTTCCAGGTCATGTCCCTGGGCTCGGGCTTCCGGAAGGTCATCGACATGTCCACGGTCGCGTCCTCGGCCGCCGGCGACGACGACGTCGCGACCGGCAAGGAGCGCATGGCCCGCGTCGACGACGACGGGGTCACGTTCACCTCCCACATCAACGGCGACGTGCACCGCTTCACCCCGGAGATCTCCATGCAGGTCCAGCACCGGTTGGGGGCGGACATCATGTTCGCGTTCGACGAGCTGACCACGCTGCACAACTCCCGGGGCTACCAGGAGACCTCCCTCGAGCGGACCCGGCGGTGGGCCCGGCGCTGCGTGGCCGAGCACGCCCGGCTCACCGAGGAGCGCGCCGACCGGCCGTACCAGGCGCTGTTCGGGGTGATCCAGGGCGCCCAGTACGAGGACCTGCGCCGGAAGGCGTGCCGGGACCTCGGGGCGATGGACTTCGACGGCTTCGGGATCGGCGGGGCGCTGGAGAAGGAGAACCTCGGCACGATCGTGCGCTGGTGCAGCGAGGAACTGCCCGAGGACCGGCCGCGGCACCTGCTGGGCATCTCCGAGCCGGACGACATCTTCACCGCGCTGGAGAACGGCGTCGACACCTTCGACTGCGTCTCGCCCACCCGGGTGGCCCGCACGGGGGCCGTGTACGGCCCGGACGGCCGCTTCACCGTGAGCAACGCCCGCTTCCGCACCGACTTCTCCCCCGTCCAGGACGGCTGCGACTGCTACACGTGCACGCACTACACCCGGGCGTACCTGCACCACCTGTTCAAGGCCAAGGAGCGGCTCGCCGCGACGCTCACCTCGATCCACAACGAGCGGTTCGTCGTGCGCATGGTCGACGGCGCGCGCCGGGCGATGGCCGACGGCAGCTACGTCGAGTACCGGGACGAGGTGCTGGGCCGGTACTACGCGCACCGGGGCTGAACGCCCCGCCCCCGCACGGTCGTCCTCCGGGACCGTGCGGCCGCCGGGGTCAGCTCGTCGCCGCGGTGCCGTCCTCGTGGATCACGAGCACTGGGCAGGACGCGTGGGCGACGCACGCGGCGCTGACCGAGCCCAGCAGCAGGCCCCGGAACCCGCCGTGGCCCCGCCGGCCCACCACGAGCATCGAGGCGCCCTCGCTCTCCCGCACCAGCACCTTCGACGGGTGGCCGAACTCCACGGTGGTGGTCAGCCCCTCGGGGACGTCCTCGCCGAAGGCCTGCTGGATCGCCGTGTCCACCCGCTTCCGGGTGACCTCGTCGAAGTTGTCGCTGCCGAGGGGCACGTAGCCGGCGTACTCGGGCGGGTAGTCCCAGGCGGCGACCACCCTGAGGGGCGCGCCGAGGGCCGGGGCGATCCGGGCCGCCCAGCGCAGCGCCTCCACGGACTGCCCGGATCCGTCGACCCCGACGACGACGGCTGCTGTTCCCTGTTCCATGCCGAGTCCCCCGCTCCCACGCCCACGATGGTGCGCCCAGTATCACAGAGGACAGCCCCGGCCGGGCGAAGATGCGGCAGGATGACTACGGCCGCCGAGTCCGTCGGCGGACCCGGAGGTCGCCGTGCGGGCAGGAGGGCGCTCCCTGCGTCCCCGGGCGCGGGCCGCCGCGCTCAGAGATGCGACAGGATGACGGAGCTGCGCGTGTGGTTGACGCCCTTCCACTCCCGGATCCGGACCATGACGTCCTCCAGGTGCGAGGTGTTCTGCGCCCGGACGAGGAAGATGCCGTCGGCCTCCCCCGTCACCGTGTAGGCGTCGGTCACCTCGGGGATCTCCGCGACCATGGTCCGCATCATCGACGGGGACAGCCCTCCGTCGCAGTGCAGCTCCACGAAGGCCTCGATGTTCCAGCCCAGGACCGACTGGTCGATCTCCGCGGTGAAGCGCTTGACGGTCCCCGTCCGCTGGAGGGCGTCGACCCGTCGCTTCACCGCCGGAGCGGACAGACCCACCCGCTGACCGATGGCGGCGTAGCTGCGGCGACTGTCCTGGATCAGTGACGCAATGATCTGCTGGTCGATCTCGTCAACACGCAACGATGTGCCCCTCTGTCGAGTGTTTTCATACTGGATGGCTCAATATGTCCCGGTTAGACTTCAGAAGTCAACTGCGGCACCCGTGTCGCACGCCTCCTCCGCACCGCACGCAGAAAGCTGGATGTCCCGTGGCCCTCCTCCTCGTCTTCGGCCTCCCCGCCGTCCTCTTCACCGCGATCGGCCGCGCCGCCGCCCCGACCCGCGCCACCTCGGTCGGCGAGCTGCTCCGCCACGCCGGCGGCGACCTGGCCCGCGGCCTGCGGGTGTGCGCCATGACCTCCCCGCAGCACCTCACGAGCGCTCGCACCGGCCGCTGAGACCGCACCGTCGGTGAGGGGTGCCACCGCGAGCACCCCCTTCCGCCCCGTTCCGTGACGCCGTACCTACCGGTGCGTCAAGTATTTACATCCGGGGACACGTGTATCTGTTGCCAAGCGGCAGGGCACGCGCTGTAGTTAGCGGATGGAGATTCTTCAGGCGGTACCCATGTCCACGGTGGCGGAGGAAGTCGGCTGGCTGGTCGAGATCGACCGCGCGATCAATGCGGCGTTCGCTCCCATCACCGAAGTCTTCTCGAGCATCGTCTTCTACCCCATCACCATCGGCGAGGTCAGTTTCCCCTTCGTGGTCGCGTGGCTCATCGCGGCCGGCGTCATCTTCACCGTCTACTTCGGCGTCGTCCAGCGCCATCTCAGGGTCTCCACGGACGTGGTCCGGGGGAAGTTCTCCGCCAAGGACGACCCCGGAGAGGTCCCCCACTTCCAGGCCCTGACCTCGGCCCTGTCCGGCACCGTGGGACTGGGCAACATCGCCGGTGTCGGCGCGGCGATGGCCCTCGGCGGGCCCGGCGCCACCTTCTGGATGATCTGCGCGGGCCTGCTCGGCATGGCCACCAAGTTCGCGGAGTGCACCCTGGGCGTGAAGTACCGCGAGGTCCACGAGGACGGCACCGTCAGCGGTGGTCCCTTCCGGTACCTGCCCATCGCGTTCCGCCGGTTCGGCCGCATCCCCGCCAAGATCCTCACCGGCGTCTTCGCCGTGGCGATCCTGTTCTTCGGCGCGGCCGGAGGCAACATGTTCCAGGCCAACCAGACCTTCGCGCAGGTGCAGAACGTCACCGGCGGCGCGGACGGGTTCCTCGGCAGCCCCGGGGCGGCCCTGGTCTTCGGCATCGTCCTGGCCGTCCTGGTGGGTCTCGTCATCGTCGGCGGCATCAAGTCCATCGGCGCCACCACCAGCCGGCTGGTGCCGGCCATGGGCGCCATCTACGTGACCGCGTGCCTCGTGGTCATCCTGGCCAACCTCACCCACGTCCCGGCCGCCTTCGGCGCCATCATCGACGGGGCGTTCTCCCCGGAGGGCATCGCCGGCGGCGTCCTGGGCGTCATGGTCGTCGGCTTCCAGCGCGCCGCGTTCTCGAACGAGGCCGGCCTGGGCTCGGCCGCGATCGCGCACTCGGCCGTGAAGACCCGTCGCCCGGTGAGCGAGGGCTTCGTGGCCCTGTTCGAGCCGCTCGTGGACACGGTGCTGATCTGCACCATGACGGCCCTGGCCATCGTCATCGCCGGCGCCCCCAGCCTGCAGGCGGGCATCGATCAGGTCCAGGCCGGCGGGGGCGCCCCCGACGGCGTCATCCTCACCTCGGACGCCTTCGCCACGGTCATCCCCTGGTTCCCGATCGTGCTGGCCGTCGCGGTCGTCCTGTTCGCCTTCTCCACGCTGATCACCTGGTTCTACTACGGCCTCAAGGCCTGGGAGTACCTCTTCGGCCGCAGTCGGCTCAGCGACAACGTCTTCCGCGGCGTCTACCTGTTCTTCACGATCGCCGGGTGCGTGCTCACCTTCAGCGAGGTCATCTCCTTCGCGGACGCGGCCCTGTTCGTCTGCGGCTTCGTGAACCTGCTGGGCGTCTACATGCTCCTGCCCGTGATCAAGCGCGAGATGAAGGAGTACCTGGCCGACCGCAGGAGCGGCAAGCTCCACCTGCTCGGCGCGGAGTCGAACGGCTCCACCGCCGCCAGGCCTCAGGCCTGACCCCGTCCGCGCCGTGTCGCGCGGTTCCGCGAACGACCTCGTCCGGCCCTTCCGAGGAGGGCCGGACGAGGTCGTTCGCGGCGCCCGGCCCGGGATCAGGCCGGGCCGTCGGCCTCCGCCCGGTCCGCCGAGCCGCCGGGCGGCGCCTCGTGCCGGGACCGGCGCCAGGTGAGCACCCCGACCACCACCACGAGCGCCCACGAGGCGGCCACGGCGGCCAGCGCCGGCCACGACGGCCGGGAGGTGAAGGCCCCCAGGGCGGCGAAGCTGATCTGCCCCGGCATCCCGCCGAGCAGGGTCGCGGCCAGGTACTCCCGCTGCGGGACGCGGACGAGCCCCGCCCCGTAGCTGAGGGTCCAGTTGGGCAGGACCGGGCGCAGGACCAGCACCGTGAGGAAGCCCTTGCCGTCGAGCTTGCGCTCCACGGCTCCCATCCGGGGACCCGCGAGGCGGTACAGGGCGTCGCGGCCGAGGAAGCGGGCGAGCCAGTACCCGAGCCAGGCCCCCGCCGTGGTGGCCACCACGCCCACCGCGCCGCCCTGGGCCATCCCGAAGAGGAACCCGCCGGAGACGGCCATGATCGTCACCGGCACGGGCGTGGCCGCCACGAGCACGAACACCACCGCGAACACGAGCGGACCCCACGCCCCGAAGCCCTCGACGAAGCCGCGGACCTGCTCCACCGTGGGCAGTTCGTGGCTGATGAGGTACCACACCGCCGCGGCGAGCAGCAGCACCAGGACGCCGGCCTTGAGCACGGTCACCCAGACCGGGCGGGCACCGGCCTTCCCCGCCTCCGGGTCCCGCGCAGGTTCGGTGCTCACGAGCGCCACTGTACCGACCGCCGTTCCCGGGACCGAGGGCGCCCGGGGACAATGGACGGCATGGACATCACCGATCTGGACCCCGCGGAGGTCCTCTCCGTCTCCCACGACCTGCCCCACCCGCCGGCGGCGGTCTTCGCGGCGTTCACCGACCCGGACCGGCTCGCCGCCTGGTTCGGCCCGGAGGGCTGGAGCGTCCCCCGGGAGTCGGTGCTGCTCGAGGTCCGGCCCGGCGGGCGGCAGCGCTTCCGCATGGTCAGCGACGCCGATCCCGCCCAGGTCGCCCCGGTGCACGCCACCTATCTGCGGGTCGAGCAGGACGCCCTGATCGAGGGCCGCGAGGCGCTGCCCGGCCCGGACGGCCGGCCGCTGGACCAGCACGTGCTGGTGCGCACGGAGTTCCTCGCCACCGGGGACGGCGGCACGCTGCTCGTGCTCACGCAGGGGCCGCTGCCCGCCGTGGTGCACGCGGGTGCGGCGGCCGGGTGGCGCAGCTCCTTCACCAAGCTCGAGGCGCTGCTCGATCGGGGCTGAGCCGTCCCGCGGGACCCGTCGGGTCCCGCGGGGACCGCACGGCTCCCTCGTCCCGCGGCACCGCTCGCCCGCGCCCGCCCCCGCTGCTCGCCCCCGCCAGCCGACCGACACAGGAGCACCGCATGACCGAGGACACCGGCCTCCGCACCACCGCCCTCACCCGGCGGCGAACCGCCCCGAACCCGGGCCCGATGACCCTGGAGGGCACCAACTCCTGGCTGATCGGGGCGCCGGGACAGGAGGACGTCGTCGTCGTGGACCCCGGACCGGCCGACCGCGGGCACCTCGCCGCGCTGGCCGCGGCCGGACGCACCGTGCTCACGCTCGTCACCCACCGGCACGCCGACCACACGGAGGGCGTCGCGGACTTCCACGCCCGCACGGGGGCGCCCGTGCGCGCCGTCCGGCCCGAGTTCTGCCGGGACGCGCCCCCGCTGGCGGACGGCGAGACGATCGAGGCCGCCGGGTGCCTGATCCGGGTGCTGCACACCCCCGGGCACACCTCCGACTCCGTGAGCTTCCACCTGCCCGACGACACCCCGGCGGCCGGCGACACCCCGGCCGGCGCGCTCGGACCCGGCCGGTCCGCCGCGCCGGCCGGGCCCGGGTCGGTGCTCACCGGGGACACGGTCCTGGGACGCGGGACCACGATGCTCGACCACCCGGACGGGAGCCTCGGCGACTACCTGCGCTCCCTGCAGCGCCTGGCGGTGCTGGGCGGCGCCCTGGTGCTGCCCGCGCACGGGGACGTGCGGGAGGACGTCGAGGCGGTGTGCGAGCAGCTGCTCGAGCACCGGATGGAGCGCCTGGCCGAGGTGCGCGAGGCGCTGCGGGACCTGGGCCGCGGCGCCACCCTGGAGGCGATCACCGAGCGCATCTACGCGGACGTCCCCGCGCACGTGCTGCCGGCCGCCCGGCGCTCGGTGGGGGCGCAGCTGGCCTACCTCGGCTTCTGAGCCGCCGGGGCGGCCGCGCTCAGCGGGTGGGCACGGCCTCCCCCGCCGGGGACACGGCCGTCCCGTAGGTGGGCTCGCGCCGCTTGAGCCAGCCGATCGCCGCGTAGGTCAGGGGCATGACGAGGACCTCGACCAGCACCTTGTAGGCATAGCCGACGACCACGTAGTTCAGGAAGTCCGGGACCGTGCTGATCCCGATGATCGGCGCCGCCACCGTGCAGAAGACGACCGTGTCCACCAGCTCGCCGACCAGGGTGGAGCCGATGAGCCGGGCCCACAGGTGGCGCTCCCGGGTGCGGGCCTTGATCCGCACCATGACGAAGGCGTTGAGCAGCTGCCCCGCGAGGTAGCCCAGCAGCGAGCCCGCCACGATGAGCGGGACGGGTCCCAGGACGGACTCGAAGGCCTCCTGGCCCTCGTAGAACCCGGCCGGCGGCAGGGCGATGACGAGCCAGAACACCACCGAGGAGAACAGGCCCGCCGCGAAGGACGTGACGATGGCCCGCCGGGCGGCGCGGAAGCCGTAGACCTCCGCGACGACGTCGCCCAGCACGTACGCGAGCGGGAACAGGAAGAAGCCCCCGTCGGTGAGGACGGGACCGAAGGCGACGCCCTTGGTCGCGGCCACGTTGGAGAGCACGAGGACCACGCAGTAGGCCGCCACGATCAGGTCGAAGTACGTGCGCGGACGGTGGGCGAAGCCGGCGGGGGCAGGGCCTGCGGAGGAGGACACGGTGGGTCGCCAATCTGTCGGACCGCGGCACCGGCCCGGGGAGAGCCGGGGCCGCGCCGCGGTCTGTGCGGTCTGCAGAACGGGTGCGGGACGCCCGCCTGCCACCCGGGAGCCCTCCTCCCGCCGCCGTGGGGCCCCGGGCGGGGTCGTCGTGGCGGCCGGAGACCGTCCGACAGTCTAGCGCCGGAGCCTCGGCGCACGGTTGGCCCGGGACGCGGCGCGGGGCGCACAATGGCTCCCATGACCGACACCACCACCGCACCCGCCCCCGACGCCGCGAGCACCGACCAGCCCCCCGTGGCCCTGACCATCGCCGGGTCCGAGGCCACCGGCGGCGCCGGCGCCCAGGCGGACCTCAAGACCTTCCAGGAGCTCGGCGTCTTCGGCTCCCTCGCGCTGACCTGCATCGTCTCCTTCGACCCGAACGCGGACTGGGGCCACCGCCTGTTCCCCGTCCCGCAGGACGTGCTGCGCGAGCAGCTGGAGGCGATCACGGCCGCCCACGCCCTGGACGCCGTCAAGATCGGCATGCTCGGCAGCCCGGAGACCATCGCGACGACCGCCGAGGCGCTCACGGCCCTGCAGCCGCAGCACCTGGTCCTGGACCCGGTGCTGATCTGCAAGGGCCAGGAGCCCGGGGCCGCCCTGGACACCGACGAGGCCCTCAGGGCGCGGATCCTGCCGCTGGCCACGTTCGTGACCCCCAATCACTTCGAGGCGCTCTCCCTGTCCGGGATGGACGAGATCAGCACCGTCGAGCACCTCGAGGAGGCCGCCCGGCGGATCCACGAGACCTCCGGGGCCGTGGTGCTCGCGAAGGGCGGGGTCCGCCTGGCCGGCCCCGACGCCGTGGACGTCTTCTACGACGGGACGACGCTCGAGATCCTGTCCGAGCCCAAGGTCGGCGAGGTCCCCGTGGCCGGCGCCGGCTGCACCCTTGCGGCCGCCGTGGCCGCCGAGCTGGCCAAGGGCGCCGCCCCGCTCGAGGCCGCCCGCACGGCCAAGGCCTTCGTCTCCGCCGGCATCCGCCGGCGCCTGAGCTCGCGGGCGCCCTTCGACTCCCTCTGGCAGGGGGGTTCGGCCGCCGCGGGGTGACCCTCCCCGCCTGCGCGGGTTCCACCGCCCCCGGCGGTGGCGGGCGACGGACTCCCGGCGCCGGCCACGGCTCCGCGCCGCTCCCGGGGCCTTCGCACGGGACTGACCGCACGTCGTCCGGGTCGGGGCCGACGGTTTCCTGGACGTTTCCTCAGACGTTGCGGTGGGGGGAGCGGAAACGGGCCCGACGGTGGTGTCATAGTCAGACATACCGTCACCAAGGATCATCGGAGTGTGCATACTTTGATGACATGCAGAGATAAGGTGTCATCATGCCTCGTATTTCAGCGGCCACCAATGCCGCGCAGCGGGAGAACACCAAGCGAGCGATCCTCGACTCCTTCGGCCAGCTGCTGTACCAGCAGGGCCTGACCGGGCTGACGATGACCCACGTGGCCAAGAACGCCGGGGTCGGCCGCACCGCCGTCTACAACTACTTCGCCGACATGGGCGAGCTGCTCGTGGCCTACGCCCTGGACGAGACCGAGCGGTTCATGACCGACCTCCGCCGGGACCTGGAGGGCGTCGCCAACCCGGTCGACCGGCTCGCCGTCTACATCCGGGCGCAGATCGAGGACCTCGCCCGCCGGCACCTGCCCCCGGGCCCGACCATGCGCACGGTCCTGTCCCCGGAGGACTACCAGAAGCTGGGCGAGCACGTGGGCGAGCTGCAGGGGCTGCTGGCCGCGATCCTGCGGGACGCGATCGACCAGGCCTACCTGCCCGAGGGCGACATCCCGGAGCTCGCCTCGCTCGTCCACGGCTCGCTGACCACCGCCGCGGACCGGGGCCAGAACTCCGACCAGGACCGCGCGGCCCGGGAACGGCACATCCGGTCGACGGTCCGCTTCATCCAGCAGGGCCTGGGCGCGCAGTTCGACGCCGACGGCCGCCCCGTGCGGCTGGCCCCCGAGCGGCCGCCGCTCAGCGCGGCGTCCTGACCTCCCGCGCCCCGCGTCCCGCCCGCGGGCCGCCGGCGGGACCGAGCTCCAGCACGCGGGCGTGCAGCACGGTGCGGTGGTGCAGGGCGGTGCGCAGCGCCCGGTGCAGCCCGTCCTCGAGGTAGAGCAGCCCGTCCCAGCGGACCACGTGCGGGAAGAGGTCGCCGTAGAACGTGGAGTCCGCGTCGAGCAGCGTCGCCAGGTCCAGGGTCGTCTTCGTGGTGATCAGCTGGTCCAGGCGCACCTGACGAGGTGCGATGCCGGACCAGTCCGCCGGGGAGACGAGGCCGTGGTCCGGGTACGGGCGCGAGTCGCCCACGGCCTTGAAGATCATGCGTTCATCCTAGGGTCGCCCCCGGGCCGGTGTGCGGGAGGCCGTGCGGGCCGCCCCACGGGGCGGCCCGCACGGCCTGCCGGTCAGGCGCGGACCACGCGCACGGCCCCGGTGGACGCGTTCCACTCGATCCGGCCGCCGGTGAAGTTCTGCGCCATCCCGGCCGGGGTGCCGTACTCGTCGGAGGTCGGATAGCCGAGCCCCCGCTCGTGGCCGAGTGCCGCCCACCGCTTGCCGATGGCCCCGTGCTCCTTGACCGCCCGCGCTCCCGTCGCGGAGGACCACACCAGCTTGGTCCGCTTCCCGGCGGCGTCGAACAGCTGGTACGCGCCGCCGTCGGCCGTGCGCACCTCGTCCGAGGACGGCACCCCGTAGCCGGCGGCGAAGCCCGCGGCCTCGAACTTGCGGCCGATGGCCCCGCCGTAGTCGACCGGCCGGGCGCCGGTGGAGCCGGACCAGTAGATGGCCTTCTCCCGGCCGCCCGCGCCCACGAAGCGCTGGTACACGGAGGCGTGCGCGGAGGCGTGCTCGGCGCTGACCGGGGTGCCCCAGGAGGTTCCGCCGAGGGAGCGCCAGCGGGTCCCGACGGCGCCCTTCAGCGCGAAGCCGTTGAGCTCGCTCGCCCCCGCGGTGGGGGGCGCGGCGGTGCCGACGGTGGCGTAGAGGCGGTCGACGTCGTCGCCGACCAGGCCCGGCAGGTTGTAGTTGGTGTGGTGCAGCCCGGGCAGCACCACCCGGTCGGCCTTGCCGAAGCCGGCCGACCGGTACGCGGCCGCGCCCTTCCCGGCGGCCTCCAGGGCCGACCAGGTGGAGGGCTGGGTGGCGCCGTAGCTGTCCAGGGAGCCGACGTACCACGTCGGGTCGGTCGCCTTGAGCGCGGCGTCGGGCGCGGTCTCGAGGCCGCCGTAGTACACCCCGCCGCCGCCGATCAGCGTGGCCCCGCCGCCGCGGATCCAGCCCGCGCGGTCGGAGAGCACCTCGGTGGAGATGAACTCCGCGCCGCCGGAGTAGCCGGCCAGGTGGATGCGGGTCGTGTCGATGCGCTGCTCGGCGACGATCTTGCCGGCCAGGGCACGGAACCAGTCCCCGACCGCTTCGCTGTTGGCGGTCCACGACCGGTTGGCCGGGGCGACGGGCACGACGAGGACCATGTTCTTCGCGGCGGCCCGGGCGGCCATGCTCCGGAGCACGGTTGCGGTCGGACGCTGCGCGTAGTACTGGCCGTCGCCGTCGAAGTAGAAGACGGCGCCCACGGCCTTGGAGCGGTCGACGCCGGCGTCGTAGAGGTGGTACTGGGAGCTGATCCCGGCGGCGGTGTAGGTGGTGTTGGTCGTCGAGGCATGGGCCGGTGCCGCGGTGGCGGCCACCGTCCCGGTCATGAGCACGCCGGCCAGGACGGCGGCGGGCAGGGCGGAGGAGGGCAGGCGGAACGAGGGCAGCTTCACGGGAACCTCTTGGGGGGAGAGGGGTGGGGGGACGTGCGCAGCCGGGGGGACAGCTGCGGGTGCGGCGGAACAGCCCGTCCCGCCACACGAGCAGATTATTGCATTCGCGAACGCCAGAGGGATGGAACGACGTAAAATGACGAGCGCCCGTTCTACGCCCGCACCCCTCTCGGAGAGATCGCGCCCCATGCCCGTCCGGACCCTCGCCCTGGCCGCCCTGCTCCTGCTCGCCCCCGTTCCCGCCGTGGCCTCCCCCGACGCCGCGCAGGCTCCCGCACCGGCCACCGGCTCGCCCACCGGCGCGCCGGCCGAGGACGGCTTCCCCGACGCACCGGCGGAGCCGGTCGAGCCGATCGGACCGGCCCCGGACGCCCCTGCGGAGACCCCGGTCGCGGAGCCCCCGGCCGGTGCCGCGCCGGACTCCGGAGCGGCACCGCGCCCGGACGAGGAGCCCGCGCCGGAGGGGTCCGCGGTGCCCGACGCCGCCCCGGCCGCGAGCCCCGCCCCCTCCGGCCCGGTGGGCGACCGGCCCGCGGACCGGCCGTCCGGCATCGGGACGGGCGCCGGCGCCGAGGAGGACCCCGAAGAGGGCGCCGAGGAGGACGCCGCGCAGAGCACCGGGGAGGACACCGGGTCGGCGCGCCGCGCTCCGGCCGACGCCCGGCCGGGGGCGGCCCGCTCCGCCGGGCCCACGGTGTCCAAGCCTGCGGCGCCGGGCACGGACGCCCGCTCGGTCGAGGCCCGGGGCCTGCCCGCAGCGCAGCAGGTGGCCCCCGGCACGCTCACCCGGGTGCCCTTGGGCAGCCTCACCCGGGTGCCGGCGCAGGAGGAGGAGACCGCCCCGGGCGTCCTGGTGGCCCTGGGCGGTCTGGGAGTCCTGGCGGCCGGTGCCGCAGCGGTGGCCGTCCGCCGCGCACGGGCCCGCCGCAGGGCGTGAGCGACCAGCGGTTCCGGGCCCGTGCTCCGGGGTCCTGTGCACCCGGCCCCCGACGGAGCCCGGCCGCTGCGGCGCTCGCCGCTCTCGGACCCGCTCCGCGCGGCCGCCCGCGCCGGCACACGCAGAAGAGCCCCTGACCGGATGGATGTCCCGGTCAGGGGCTCTGCAGTGCGGAGGATGGGGGATTTGAACCCCCGAGGGCGTGAACCCAACACGCGTTCCAGGCGTGCGCCATAGGCCGCTAGGCGAATCCTCCAGGCACGCACATCCCGGCCACCTGTCGGTGCCGGAACATGCGGAGTCCAGCATAGCCCAACCCCCGGGCAATGCCGAATCGCCGCCGGCGCCGCCCGGTTTCGACCTGCCTGCGGCATCGGCTAGACTCTGTGGCAGCCCCTCGCGTGGCGTCATCCTGTTGAACTCCCCCAGGGCCGGAAGGCAGCAAGGGTAGACGGGCTCTGGCGGGTGCGCGAGGGGTCTTTTCGTCCCCTCGGGGCGGCCCGGCTCCCCAGCCGCGGGGCCCCGCTCCGCCCGTCGGAATCCGTCGCTAAGGTGGCTCCTGTGACTACCGCCCTGTACCGCCGCTACCGCCCGGAGACCTTCGAGGACGTCATCGGCCAGGAGCACGTGACCGAGCCGCTGATGACGGCGCTGCGCAAGGACAGGGTCAGCCACGCCTACCTCTTCTCCGGGCCCCGCGGATGCGGCAAGACCACCTCCGCCCGCATCCTGGCCCGCTGCCTCAACTGCGCCGAGGGCCCCACGCCCACGCCCTGCGGCCGCTGCGAGAGCTGCCGGGACCTGGCCCGTGACGGAGCCGGCTCCCTCGACGTGATCGAGATGGACGCGGCCAGCCACGGCGGCGTGGACCACGCCCGCGACCTGCGCGAGCGCGCCACGTTCGCCCCCGTGCGGGACCGGTTCAAGATCTTCATCATCGACGAGGCGCACATGGTCACGCGCGAGGGCTTCAACGCGCTGCTCAAGATCGTCGAGGAGCCCCCGGAGCACATCAAGTTCATCTTCGCGACCACCGAGCCCAGCAAGGTGCTCACGACCATCCGGTCCCGCACCCACCACTACCCCTTCCGCCTGGTCCCCACCGAGCCGCTGATGCACTACCTCGAGCGGCTGTGCGCCGAGGAGCACGTGGAGGTGGCCCCCGGGGTGCTCTCCCTGGTGGTCCGGGCCGGCGGCGGATCGGTCCGCGACACCCTCTCCGTGCTGGACCAGCTCATGGCCGGCTCCGACGAGCGGGGCGTCGGCTACGACCTCGCCGTGGCCCTGCTGGGCTACACCCACGGCGCCCTGCTCGACGACGTGGTGGACGCCTTCGCGTCCGGGGACGCCGCCACGGTGTTCCGCGCGGTGGACCGGGTGGTCCAGACCGGCCAGGACCCGCGCCGGTTCGTGGAGGACCTGCTGGAGCGCTTCCGCGACCTCATCATCGTCAACGCGGTCCCGGAGTCCGCGGGCAACATCCTGCACGGGATGCCCCAGGACCAGATCGCCCGGCTGCGCAACCAGGCGTCGCAGCTCGGGGCCGCGGAGCTCTCCCGCGCGGCGGACATCACCAACACCGCGCTCACGGAGATGACCGGGGCCACCTCGCCCCAGCTGCACCTCGAGCTGCTCTGCGCTCGCATCCTGCTGCCCTCCTCGGAGGACACCACCCGCGGCGTCACGGCGCGCGTGGACCGGCTGGAACGTCGGCTGAGCATCGGCCGCGGCACCGCCCCCGTCGCCGGGCACGAGGAGCCGGCGGCCGCCGCCCCGCCCTCCGCGGGACGCGGGACCGCGGAGCCCGTGGCCGTAAGGGCGGAGGCCCGGAGCACCGCGGCGCCGTCCGGCGCCGCGCCGTCCGCGCCGGAGCGGCCCGACCCGGCGCGCACGGCCGTCGCGGCCGGACCGAGCGCGACCGGGCCGGCCGCGGACGGGCCGAGCACGACCGGGTCGGACACGGACGGGCCGGACACGGGCGAGCGCACCCGTCCGGGCGCGCCCCGGGGCGCGGAGGACGGCGGTCGCCCCGAGGACCGGCAGCCCCCGGCGGCGCCGCACCAGGAGGACACCCCGGCGGCCGCACCGCCGGAGCCCGCGGCCGGCGAGGGGACCCCGCTGGCGCCGGGCGGCAGCGAGATCGAGCTGCTGCGCGCCTCCTGGCCGGAGATCGTCAACGCCCTCGCGGACATCCGCCGGGTCGCGTGGTTCACCGTCCAGCGCGGCACGCCGCAGTCCTTCGACGGCAAGGTGCTGCGCATCATGTTCGACGCCGAGGGCGACCTCATGAACTTCCCGCGCTTCGAGGACGACCTGCGCCAGGCCGTGCAGCAGGTCCTCGGCATCGACTGCCGGGCGGAGGCCGTTCCCCCGGGCGGCGGGCACGGCCGGGGCGGCGGAGGCGCCCCGCGCGGCCCGGAGCCGGCGCCCCGGCCGTCCGGGCAGCGGGGCGGGCCCCGGACCGACACGCAGCGTCCCGCACCGCCCGCGGCACCGGCCGACCCGCCCGCCCGCGGCGGCGCGGACCGGCGCCCCCCCGGGCCCGCGGGCCCGGACGGGGCCGTGGAGCAGCGCACCACCCCGTCCGCGGACTCCCGGAACGCGGGGTCCCGGAGCGCGGACGCCCCGCGGAGCAGCACCGAGGGGCCCGGCACGACGTCCCGCATCGGCGCCCCCGAGGAGCCGTCGCGGTCGGACGGGCCCCGGGGCGGGCAGGACGCGTGGCACGCGCACGGCCGGCCCGCCACGGACGCGCCAGCGGAGTGGACGGACCCCGCGTGGGCCGAGGAGCCCGTGCACAGCTGGTCCGTGGCCGCCATTCCGCAGAGCGGCGCGTCCGGGGCATCCTCCGCACCGCCGGCCGCGTCCTCGACCGGAACCGGGACCCCGGCAGGGACCGGGACCTCGACCGGGACGGATACCGCGACCACGGCCGGGACACCGGCCGCGTCCCCGGCGGAGCACCCTGACGGGTCCCCCGCCGAGCACCCGGGGGAACCCCGGAGGCGGACCGCGCCCGGGGATGCTGCCGTGCCGGCCGGGGAACCGGGACGGAGCGGCGACCCCGGCGGCGGCGCACCCACCACGGACCCTGCCGCCCCGCCCCCGCGGAACCCGGCGCCCGCGCCGGCCGGACCCGGTGGCGGAGCCGGCCGGGACCGGCCGTCCGGGCGCCCGTCCGGTGGAACCGGCGCCCGCCCGGACGGCGGCGGCTCCCCCCGGGGCCGGGACCGCGCGCCGTTCGACGACGTCCCGCCGCCCGAGGAACCGCCCCACCCCGACGAGCCCCCGTTCCCGGACGATCTCGACGAGGCGCCCCCCGAGCAGTGGCGGCCCGCGCAGCCGCACCGCACCGGGCGGCCGGCCCCGGCCCGGGAGGCCGCGGTGCCGGAGAGCCCCGCCGCGTCCGCGGCCGGCGCCGCGCCCCGGCAGGCGTCCCCCCGCAGCACCCCCGGGAACGCCGCCCCGCGTGACCTGCCCGGGGAGGCCGACCGGCGTGAACGGCTGAGCTTCCGGGAGCGCCACGCCGCGGCGATCGCGGCCGGGCGCCAGGCCCCGGACCCGGGTGCGGCGGCGGACCGGGACGGCGGCGTAGAATGGGACGATTCCTTCGTCCCCAGTTCCGACGACGAGGCGCTCGAGGACTCCACCCTCTACGGCCGTGCGGCGATCGAGCGGATCCTCGGCGGCATGCTGATCGAGGAGCGGGACCTCCACGCCGGGGAGTGAGGCCGGCCCGCCGCGTCCGCGGGGCCGGGACGGGGGCCGACCGGGGCGCTGACCGCCCCGCACGGACCCCGGGGAGCACCGTGGCCGGGAACGAGCGAGAGGGCCGCGGACCGGCCCGGAAATCGAGGAGAACGTGTACGAAGGCGCTGTGCAGGACCTGATCGACGAGCTGGGCCGGCTGCCCGGCGTCGGGCCGAAGTCCGCGCAGCGGATCGCGTTCCACCTCCTCGACGCCGACAAGGACGACGTGCGCCGGCTGGCCGAGGCCATGACGGCGGTCAAGGAGAAGGTGAAGTTCTGCCGGATCTGCGGCAACGTCTCCGAGCTCGACGAGTGCGCCATCTGCCGCGACGCCCGCCGGGACGGCAGCGTCATCTGCGTGGTCGAGGAGTCCAAGGACGTTATGGCCATCGAGCGCACACGCAGCTTCCGCGGCCGGTACCACGTGCTCGGCGGGGCCATCAGTCCCATCCAGGGCATCGGCCCGGACCAGCTGCGGATCCGGGAGCTGATGACCCGGCTCTCCGACGACACCGTGCAGGAGGTCGTGCTCGCCACCGACCCCAACCTGGAGGGCGAGGCCACCGCCACGTACCTCTCCCGGATGCTCAAGACCCTCGGGGTGCGCGTGACCCGCCTGGCCTCCGGGCTGCCGGTGGGCGGGGACCTCGAGTACGCCGACGAGGTCACCCTGGGCCGGGCCTTCGAGGGCCGCACGGTCGTCGCCTGACCGACTCGCGTAGGATGTCCTGGTGCCCTGCCGTGGGGAGCGGGCGCACGGCCCGGTGCCGACCGCCGGCCGCCCTCGACCACAGGAGTTGTACCCATGAGCCTGATCGTGCAGAAGTTCGGTGGATCCTCCGTCGCGGACGCCGACGGCATCCGCCGGGTCGCACGGCGGATCGTCGAGACGCGCAACCGGGGCCACGACGTCGTCGTGGTGGTCTCCGCGATGGGCGACACCACGGACGACCTCCTGGACCTCGCCCGGGAGGTCACCCGCAAGCCCCCGGCCCGCGAGCTCGACATGCTGCTCACCGCCGGGGAGCGCATCTCCATGGCGCTGCTGGCCATGGCGGTGTCCGGGATGGGCGCTCCCGCGCAGTCCTTCACGGGGTCCCAGGCGGGCATGGTCACCGACGGCGCGCACGGCGCCGCACTGCTCGTGGAGGTCAACCCCCAGCGCGTGCGCGAGTCCCTGGACGAGGGCAACATCGCGATCATCGCCGGGTTCCAGGGCGTGCACCGCCACACCAAGGACATCACCACGCTCGGCCGCGGCGGCTCGGACACCACGGCCGTGGCCCTGGCCGCCGCCCTGGACGCCGACGTGTGCGAGATCTACTCCGACGTCGACGGCGTCTTCACCGCCGATCCCCGCATCGCGCCCAAGGCGCGCAAACTGGACGTGGTCAGCAGCGAGGAGATGCTCGAGCTCGCCGCCAACGGCGCGAAGATCCTGCACCTGCGCTGCGTCGAGTACGCGCGCCGCTTCGGCGTGAAGCTGCACGTCCGTTCGTCCTTCAGCCACAACGAGGGCACCTGGGTGATCCCGGACCCCGAAGACGCCGTCACCTCCCCGAAGGAGATCCCCTTGGAACAGCCGCTCATCTCCGGCATCGCCCATGACCGGACCCAGGCGAAGGTCACCGTCGTCGGCGTCCCGGACCGGCCCGGCATCGCCGCCCGCATCTTCCGCCTGCTCGCCGAGGCCAAGGTCAACGTGGACATGATCGTCCAGAACATCTCCACCGGCGACGACCCCCTGACGGACCTCTCCTTCACGGTGGACGAGTCCCAGGGCGAGCTCGCCATGAGCCTGCTGCGCGCCGCCGAGGAGAAGATCGGCTACGCGGGCCTGGAGTACGACGACGAGGTCGGCAAGCTCTCCCTGGTGGGCGCCGGCATGAAGTCCAACCCGGGCGTGACGTTCACGTTCTTCGAGGCGCTCGCCGCCGCGAACATCAACATCGACATGATCTCCACCTCCGAGGTGCGGATCTCGGTGGTCACGTCCGCCGACCGCCTCGACGAGGCGGTGCGCGTGGTGCACAGCGCCTTCGACCTCGACTCCGAGGACGAGGCCACGGTGTACGCGGGGACGGGCCGCTGACCGCTCCGCTGCGCACCCCCGGCGGTGGGGCGGGTCCGATGACCCGCCCCGCCGTCCTGTCCCGGGTGGACTGGGAGCCGCGCGCGCTCGCCCACGAGCGGCGCGCGGCCGTCCACGCGGACCCGTTCGTGGCCCGCCGGCACCGCGGGGCCAAGCACCCGGTCGAGGACTTCCTGTTCACCTACTACACGCTCAAGCCGGCGCAGCTCAAGCGCTGGCACCCCGGGGCGGGCGTGGTCCTGCTGGACGCGGCCGGGCGCGCCGAGGAGAAGTTCTACCGCCTGCTCACCGGCCCCGAGCTGGCGGCGCTCGGGCTCGACGCCTCCAGCGGGGCGGTGACGGTCGACGCCGCCGGCTTCCGGGAGCGGCGGGGCGCCGCGGTCGACTTCGCCCGCGCGGTCCTGGGCGCGCACGCCCGCAACCCCGGCTTCTTCGGCTGCTTCGGGTTGCACGAGTGGGCGATGGCCTACCGCTCGGAGGACAACGAGCTCCGGCACGAGTACCTCGAGCTGCGGCTGGGCGCCGAGGGCACCGACGCCGTCGTCGAGTCCTCCCGCATCCGCTGCACCCACTTCGACGCCTTCCGGTTCTTCCAGCCGCAGGCGGTCCCGCTCAACGAGCTGCGGCCGACCCGGGAGACCCAGCGCCGGCTCGAGCAGCCGGGCTGCCTGCACGCCACCATGGACCTCTACAAGTGGGCGTACAAGCTCGTGCCGGCGATCCCCTCGGAGCTGCTCATGGACTGCTTCGAGCTGGCCCGGGACGTGCGGGAGACCGACATGCAGGCCGCCCCCTACGACCTCTCCGGCTGGGGCTACGAGCCCGTGCGGATCGAGACGCCGGAGGGCAAGGCCGAGTACGTGCGCCGGCAGCGCGACTTCGCCCGGCGGGCCGAGCCGCTGCGCCGCCGGCTGGCCGGGGCCGTCGACCTGCTCGACCCGGAGCACGCCACCGGCGGGGCCGCCGCGTGAGCTCCGCCGCGCCCTGGGAGCGGATCGTGGAGGCCTCCGCCGTGCCGGAGCCGCTCGACTTCGTGACCGCCGCCGCCCGCGGCGGGCCGGTGATCGTCGCCCGTGACGCGGAGGGCGTCCTGCACGTGCTGCGCAACGCCTGCACCCACCAGCAGGCCGTCGTGTGCCGGGAGGCCGCCGGACGCGCCGAGCGCTTCGAGTGCCCCAACCACTACTGGGTCTTCGCGTCCGACGGGCGGTTCCTGGGCTCGCGCCTGGCGCTCGCGGCCGGCCGCCGCGCACCGGCGGACCCGGCCAAGGACCTCACCGCCGCCGCGGTCGACGTGGTCGACGGCTGGGTCGTGGCCCGCTTCGGCTGAGCCGGGATCAGTCCGCCGCGGGCGCGCCCCCGGCGTCGTCGCGCCGCCGCCCCGCCAGCCAGGCCTGGACGTCGGAGCGGCGGATCCGGCGGTGGCTGCCGCGGTACTGCACCGGGATCACGCCCTCGCTGGTGAGGTTGCGCAGGTGGGTGTGGGAGATCCCGGCCAGCGCCGCCGCCTGGGAGGTGGTCAGCAGCTCCGCCGCGGCGTCGGCGGCGTCGGCGGCGTCGGCGGCGTCGGCGGCGCCCTCGCCGTGGCGGTCGAGCCAGGCCCGGATGTCCGCGCGGCGGATCCGGCGGTGGCTGCCGCGGTACTGCACCGGGATCACGCCCTCGCTGGTGAGGTTGCGCAGGTAGGTGTGGGAGATCCCGGCCAGCGCCGCCGCCTGGGACGTGGTCAGCAGCTCCTCGGACCCGGTCGGCGGCTGCCGGGCGGAGCTCACGGTGACGGACTCCCCGCGCGTGAGCCGGGACAGGAGGTCGACGACGGCGTCGCGCGCCCCCTCCGGCAGGCGCAGGGAGGTGCCGTCCACGAAGACCGTCACGTCCCGGGACTCGAGGGCCTGCGCCAGTCGTTCGGCGTCCCGGCCGTCGAGCCCGGGGGTGGTCGTCGGAGGGTGCTGGGTCATGGGCCCATTCTTCCAGCCCGCCGGCCGCGCCACGCCGCCGGCCGCGCCACGCCGCCGGCCCTCCTCCGCCCTCCGGGGGCGGAGGCGCCCGGGCGGACGTCGCCCGTTCCCCGCCCGGGGACCGGGTCGGAGAGCTCGTGCGCCTGCTCTCCGCCGACCGGTGCTGACGGGCCGGCGCCGCCCGCGCCGCGGGGGCGGCGCCGGTCAGGACCGGCCCGTGTCCTCGAGGGTGAGGGCCGCCGTCAGCAGCGCGAGGTGGCTCAGGGCCTGCGGGAAGTTGCCGAGGAACGCGTCGTCCGCGGGGTCGATCATCTCGGTGTAGAGCCCCAGGTCGTTGCCCCGTCCGAGCATCTCGTCCATGAGCTCGACCGCCTCGTCCCGCCGGCCCACGTGTGCGAGCGCCGCCACGGCCCAGAACGAGCAGGCCACGAAGGCGCCCTCCTCGTGCTGCATCCCGCTGTAGCGGTGCAGCAGGGGCCCGGTGCCCAGCTCCTCCCACAGCGCGTCGACGGTGGAGCTCATCCGCGGCCCCCGGTCCAGGCCGCTGATCGCGTGCAGCAGCACCGAGGTGTCGAGCTCGTCGGTGCCCGGGTACCAGACGTAGGCGCCGCGCGCGGCGTTCCAGGAGTTCTCGTCGATCCACGTGGCGATCCGGTCCCGCTCGGCCCGCCAGCGGTCGGCGCTGCCGGGGATCTGGCCGGCGTCGGCCAGGTGCACCGCGCGGTCGAGGCCGTGCCAGCAGCCCATCTTCGAGCTCGTGTAGTGGCGGTGCTCCGGCAGCTCCCACATCCCGGCGTCGGGACGGCGCCAGAGGTCACAGATCCGGTCGGCCACGTCGGCGAGCATCCGCCCGGTGGCCGCGTCGAGCACGTTGCCGCCGGCCACGTAGAGGTCCACCATGTCGAAGAGGTCCCCGTAGACGCCCAGCTGGAGCTGCTCGGCGGCGGCGTTGCCCGAGACCACAGGGCCCACGCCCTGCCAGCCCGGGGCCTCGTAGACGGTCATCCCGTCGCCGGGCACCTCGCCGTTGAGCCGGTTGAGCACGTGCAGCTCCGGGGACTGGGCCCGGGCCAGGCGCAGCAGCCAGGACACCGCGGCGTGCACGTCCTCCTGCTCGCCCAGGCGCAGGAGCGCGTGCAGCGTGTAGGCGGCGTCGCGCACCCAGGCGAAGCGGTAGTCGTAGTTCTTGGTGCCCGCCCGGTTCTCCGGCAGCAAGGTGGTGGCGGCGGCGGCGATCGAGCCGGACGGCCCGTGGCTGAGCATCTTCAGCGTGAGGGCGCTGCGCTCCACGTCGGCACGGTAGGGCCCGTCGTACTCCAGCAGGTCGGTCCAGCGCCGCCACATGTCCAGGGTGAGGTCCACGTTCTTGCGGATGCTCGCCGGGGAGGGCAGTCGCAGCGGCTCGCTGTGCGTCGAGACGACCGCGAGCAGGTGCCGGGAGCCCGGGGTCGTGCCGAAGCGCCCGGAGATCTCCTGCCCGCCCACCACGCACTCCCCCAGCGCCTCCGAGCGCACCCCCAGCGCCACCGCGTCCACGCGCAGCACGGGGCCCTGCTCGGTGTCCTGGATCCATGGGGAGACCGTGCCGAACATGGTTCCCGGGGTTACCCGCCAGGTCATGGGCACCTCTCCGGAGACCCCCTCCACCGTGCGGGCCAGCTCGTTCCACGGCAGCCGCCCGGTGGAGCCGACGTTGAGCGAGTCCGTCACCCGCACCACCCCGGTGCCGGTCGTGTAGGTGGTCTGCAGCACGTTCGTGCCGGGCACGTAGGCGCGGCGGGTCTCGAAGGCACCGGCCGGGGACAGCTCCACGCACCCGCCGTGCTCGGCGTCCAGCAGGCGCGCGAACACGGGGGCGGAGTCCAGATCGGGCACCGGGTACCAGTCCACGGACCCGTCGTGGGCCACCATCGCGACCGTGCGGCCGTCCCCGATGGTCGCGTAGGAGCGCAGCTCCACGTAGCCGTCCCGGCGGGGGGACAGCTCGCCCGGGGCCACGACGGGCCGTGGACGGTCCGTCACAGGATCGGCTTGCCCCCGGTCACGGCGACCCGGGACCCGGAGATGTAGCTGCCGTCGTCGGAGGCCAGCAGCACGTAGACGGGCGCCAGCTCGGCGGGCTGCCCGGCGCGGCCCAGGGGCACGTCGTCGCCGAAGGCGCCGACCTTCTCCGGGGGCATGGTCGCCGGGATGAGCGGCGTCCAGATCGGGCCGGGGGCCACGCTGTTCACCCGGATGCCCTTCTCGCCCAGCATCTGCGCCAGGCCGGCGGAGAAGTTCGCGATCGCGGCCTTCGTCGCGGCGTAGGGCGCCAGCTGCGGGGACGGCTGGTCGGACTGCACCGAGGAGCTGCCGATGATCGCCGAGCCGGGGGCCATGTGCGGCACCGCGGCCTTGGTCAGGTGGAACATCGCCCCGACGTTGAGCCGGAAGGTGTAGTCCCACTCCTCGTCGCTGATCTCGTCGAGGCTCTCGTGGCTCATCTGGAAGGCGGCGTTGGAGACGAGCACGTCGACCTTGCCGAACTCCTGGACGGCCCGGTCCACGACGCTGCGGCAGTGCGCCGGGTCGGAGAGGTCCCCGCGCACCAGCACGGCCCTGCGCCCGGCCTCCTCGATCCAGCGGGCGGTGTCCTGGGCGTCGTCGTCCTCCTCGAGGTAGGCCACCAGGACGTCCGCGCCCTCCCGGGCGTAGGCGATCGCCGCGGCGCGGCCGATGCCGCTGTCGCCGCCGGTGATGATCGCGGCCTTGCCCTCGAGCTTGCCGGAGCCGCGGTAGCTGTGCTCCCCGCAGTCCGGGACGGGGGTCATCTCCGACTGCTCGCCGGGGACGTCCTGCTGCTGTTCTGGCTGGCTCATGACGTGGTCCTTCCGAGGTGTGGGGTTCCGGTCGGTGCGCGCGCCGTCCACCGGGACACCCCGATGATCAGCACGCTGACCACTTTAGACGCTCCGGGCCGGGCGGTCGACCCCGGACCGGCGGACCGGTCCCGGGCGCACGGCCCTACGGGCATTCCCCGAGCCGCCCGGCGCGGCGATCGGCGGTCACGGCGGCGGTGATCAGCAGGAGGACGGCCCCGACCAGGGTCACCGCCAGGACGACGACCCCGGCGGGCCGTGCACCGGGTGCCGCCACGATCAGCGCGACGGCCGTGAGGTAGCCCGTCGCGCTCACCACGGCGCACGCCAGCAGAGCGGGCCGGGCCGCGAGGTGCCCCGCGCTCCACTACTCCGCGGACCGCAGGGTGTGCCGCGTCCGGATCCCGAAGTACCGGTTCGGCTCCGGGTCCGTCCCGCGGCCGATCCGGGAGGCCACGACGGAGAGCACCGCCAGCCCCAGGAACAGCGGAGCGACGCCGATGAGGAGTCCGGGGTAGTCCACGTCTTCTTCCTTCCCACAGGGCCGCCGGCCGGGCCGGGCGGCGGATCCGGAACGGCACCACGGCAGTTCCACAGGTACGTGCACCTCCACAGCTATCACGCCGCCCGGCGGCCGGCCCCGGCGGCGTGCCGCCCACCACACTCCCCCCGATCGACCCCGGCCCGGCCGGTCGGCCCGCGGCGGAACGATAGGATGGTCACCGTTCGCCGGATCCCGGCCCGCTGCACGACCCTCAGGAGTTCCCCGATGGCCCGCATTGTTGTCGACGTCATGCCCAAGCCCGAGATCCTCGACCCGCAGGGGAAGGCGATCGCCAACGAGCTGCCGCGGATCGGGCTGGACCGGTTCGCCGGTGTGCGCCAGGGCAAGCGCTTCGAGCTCACCGTCGACGGCGAGGCCACCGAGGACGTGCTGGCCCAGGCGCGCGAGGCCGCCGAGAAGCTGCTGTCCAACCCCGTGATCGAGGACGTCGTGCGGGTGGCCGTCCTGGACGAGGAGCACTGAGCATGGCCGAGACCCCGCTGATCGCGGACCTCTCCAGCCCCGCACCGGACGCCGCGCTCGCGGACGCCCGGATCGGTGTCGTCACCTTCCCCGGCACCCTCGACGACCGCGACGCCGCGCGGGCCGTGCTGCTCGCCGGCGGCACCCCCGTTCCGCTCTGGTACGCCGACGAGGACCTGCAGGGCGTCGACGCCGTCATCCTGCCCGGGGGCTTCTCCTACGGGGACTACCTACGGGCCGGGGCGATCGCCCGGTTCGCCCCGCTGATGGAGCGGATCGTCGACGGCGCGAACGCCGCGGGCACCTCCGGCTCCGCCCCGCTGCCGGTCCTGGGCATCTGCAACGGCTTCCAGGTCCTCACCGAGTCCCACCTGCTGCCGGGCTCCATGGTCAAGAACGACCACCTCAAGTTCCTGTGCCGGGACCAGCGCCTGCGCGTGGAGAACAGCACCACCGTGTGGACCACCGAGTTCGAGCAGGGCCAGGAGATCGTGGTCCCGCTCAAGAACCAGGACGGGCAGTACGTCGCGGACGAGCGCACCCTCGACGCCCTCGAGGCCGAGGGCCGCGTGGTCTTCCGCTACGTCGGGACCAATCCCAACGGCTCCCGCCGGGACATCGCCGGGATCTGCAACGACCGCGGCAACGTGGTGGGCCTCATGCCGCACCCCGAGCACGCGGTGGAGCCCGGCTTCGGCGCGGACTCCTCCGCCGCCGGCGAGGTCGGCATGCGCGACGGCACGGACGGGCTGGGCCTGTTCGTCTCCGCCCTCAAGGCACTGGTCAAGTAAGGGACACCGAACACTCCATGAGCGAGAAGCACTTCAACCTGGACACCGTCGAGCACGCGGCGGGCACCCCCGACACCGAGCTGCCCTGGGCCGAGCTGGGCCTCAAGGACAACGAGTTCGAGGAGATCAAGAAGATCCTCGGCCGCCGCCCCACCGCCGCGGAGCTGGCCATGTACTCGGTCATGTGGTCCGAGCACTGCTCCTACAAGTCCTCCAAGGTGCACCTGCGCCAGTTCGGCGAGAAGGTCACCGAGGAGATGAAGAAGGACCTCCTGGTCGGCATCGGCGAGAACGCCGGCGTGACGGACCTCGGGGACGGCTGGGCCGTGACCTTCAAGATCGAGTCCCACAACCACCCCTCCTACGTGGAGCCCTACCAGGGCGCCGCCACGGGCGTGGGCGGGATCGTGCGCGACATCATCTCGATGGGCGCCCGCCCGGTGGCCGTGATGGACCCGCTGCGCTTCGGGGCGATCGACCACCCGGACACCGCCCGCGTGGTGCACGGCGTCGTCGCCGGCGTCGGCGGCTACGGCAACTCGCTGGGACTGCCCAACATCGGCGGCGAGGTCGTCTTCGACTCCGTCTACCAGGGCAACCCGCTGGTCAACGCACTGGCCGTGGGGGTGATGCGCCACGAAGACATCCGCCTGGCCAACGCCTCCGGCGTGGGCAACAAGGTGGTCCTCTTCGGCGCCCGCACCGGCGGCGACGGCATCGGCGGGGCCTCGGTGCTCGCCTCGGAGTCCTTCGACGACGCCAAGCCGTCCAAGCGGCCGGCCGTGCAGGTGGGCGACCCCTTCGCGGAGAAGGTGCTCATCGAGTGCTGCCTCGAGCTGTTCAAGGGCTCCCTGGTCGAGGGCATCCAGGACCTGGGCGCGGCGGGCATCTCCTGTGCGACCTCGGAGCTGGCCTCCAACGGCGAGGGCGGCATGCACGTGGACCTCACCGCCGTGCTGCTGCGCGACCCCACCCTCACCCCGGGCGAGATCCTGATGTCCGAGTCGCAGGAGCGCATGATGGCGGTCGTGACCCCGGAGCGGGTCGCTGACTTCGAGGCGGTCATGGCCAAGTGGGACGTCGAGTACTCCTGGATCGGCGAGGTCACCGGCACGGGCCGGCTCGTGATCGAGTGGGACGGCGAGGTCATCGTCGACGTCGACCCGCGCACCGTCGCCCACGAGGGCCCCGTCTACGAACGCCCCTACCACCGCCCCGCCGGCCAGGACCGGATCCAGGCCGAGCACTTCAGCGGGTCCCCCGCCGACGCCTCCCGGCCCTCGGGCGCGGAGCTCAAGCACGCGGTCCTGGAGCTGATGGCCTCGCCCAACCTGTGCGCCAAGGACTGGGTGACGGACCAGTACGACCGCTACGTGCAGGGCAACACCGCCATGGCCATGCCCGACGACGCCGGGGTGGTCCGCGTCGACGAGGAGACCGGCCTCGGGGTGGCCCTGTCCACGGACTGCAACGGCCGCTACGCCTACCTCGACCCCTACGCCGGCGCGCAGCTGGCCCTGGCCGAGGCCTACCGCAACGTGGCCACCTCCGGCGCCCGTCCCGCGGCCGTCTCCGACTGCCTGAACTTCGGTTCCCCGGAGGACCCGGAGACCATGTGGCAGTTCGCGGAGGCCGTGCGCGGGCTCGCCGACGGCTGCCGGGAGCTCGGTGTGCCCGTCACCGGCGGCAACGTCTCCCTGTACAACCAGACCGGCGGCGTGGCCATCCACCCGACCCCGGTGGTCGCGATGCTGGGCGTGCTCGACGACGTCCGCCGCCGCACCCCCTCGGGCTGGCGCGAGGACGGCCAGGCGATCTACCTGCTCGGCACCACCCGCGACGAGCTGGACGGCTCCGAGTGGGCGAACCTGCGCGGGCACCTGGGTGGGCTCCCCCCGGCCGTGGACCTGGCCGGGGAGAAGCTGCTCGGCGACCTGCTGATCAACATGTCCCGCGACGGCATGGTCGACGCCGCCCACGACGTCGCCGAGGGCGGTCTCGCCGCGACCCTGGCCGAGATGGCGCTGCGCTTCGGCGTCGGCGCGCGCATCGGACTGGGCGAGGTGTGCGAGCGCGACGGCGTGGACCTGTTCACGATGCTCTTCTCCGAGACGCAGGGCCGGGCCGTGGTGGCCGTGCCGCGCAGCGAGGAGGTCCGGTTCAAGGACATGTGCACCATGCGCGCCTATCCGCACGAGCGGATCGGCGTGGTGGACGCCGAGAACGGCGCGCTGGACGTGCAGGGCGAGTTCGGGATCGGCCTGGACGAGCTCCGCGCGGCCCACGAGGCCACCCTGCCGAGGTACTTCGCCTGAACCCGGGGGATACCCGCGCCGCCCGGCGCGGGTATCCTCGGAAGCTCGGCACCGTTCCCCGCGCGACGCGCGCACGCAGAAAGCAGCACCAGCATGACCGAGGACCTCGAGGCCCTGCGTCCCGCACCCGTCCTGGAGACCGACCGGCTCCTGCTCCGCCCGTTCACCGCCGAGGAGCTCGACGCCGTGGCCGCGGGCGAGGCGGAGGAGCACTTCGCCGCGGGGTTCCCCGGGCCGCAGGACGTGGACTTCGCCCGCGAGTCCCTGCTGGCCGGCGGCTACTTCTTCACGGAGTCCGTCTACGCCCGGCTGGCCGTCCTGGAGAAGGCGAGCGGGCAGGTGGTGGGCAGCGCCGGCTTCGTGGGGCCGCCGATCGACGCGGAGCTGGAGGTCGTGGGCTCCCTGACGGCCGACCGCCGGAACCGGGGATACGCGCAGGAGGCGATCGCGGCGCTGCTGCGGGTCGCGTTCGCGGACCCCTCCGTCGCCGCGGTGCGGGCGAGCGTGCCCGAGGACAACGCCCCGGCCGAGCAGGTGCTGGTGGCGGCGGGCTTCGTCCGGGAGGAGAGCCCGGGCGTGGAGGTCGACTACGTCCTACCCCGCCCGGGCTGAACGGCGGCCGCCCGGACCGCGCCGATAGGCTGGCGGGGTGGATCTGCGCCTGCTCCCCTACGACCTGCTGCCCCTGGAGGGTGTGCCGGAGTCGATCCTCGTCGTCGTGGTGGTGCTCGACTGGATCCTGCGGCTCGTGGCGCTGGGCTGGATCCCGCACAACCGCCGGCCCTCGGTGGCGCTGGCGTGGCTGCTGGCGATCTTCCTGCAGCCCATCGTGGGCGTGCTCCTCTTCCTGGTGATCGGCTCGACCCGGCTGCCCCGGAAGCGGATGGCGATGCAGGCCAAGATGAACGACGTCATCCGGGAGAACACCCCGGACGCGCACATCCTCGGCGACGGCCACCGGCACCTGCCGGACTGGGTCGAGTCCACCGCGGCGCTGAACTACCGCCTCGGGGCGCTGCCCATGGTCGGCGGCAACTCCTTCGAGATCCTCACGGACAGCCACGAGTGCCTGCGGGTCATGGCGGAGGCGGTGGACCGGGCCGAGGACTACGTCCACTTCGAGTTCTACATCGTGGCCGTCGACGACACGTCCCGGGTCCTCCTCGACGCCCTGGTGCGCGCGCACGAGCGCGGGGTGCGGGTCCGCGTGCTGGTCGACCACCTCGGCTCGGTCGGCTACCCGGGCTACCGGGAGCTCGTCCGGCGCTTCGACCGCTCCGGGCTCCCGTGGCGGCGCATGCTCCCCGTGCGGCCGTGGAAGGGCGAGTGGCAGCGGCCGGACCTCCGCAACCACCGCAAGATCCTGGTGGTGGACGGGGACCTGGCCTTCACCGGGTCGCAGAACGTCATCCACCGCTCCTACAACAAGCGCAAGAACCTGCGGAAGGGCCTCGTGTGGAAGGACCTCATGATCCGCTGCACGGGCCCGGTCGTGGCCGAGCTCAACGCGCTGTTCACGAGCGACTGGTACTCCGAGACCGGTGACCTCCTGCTGGACGAGGTCACCCGCGAGGTGCCCGACGTCGGGGGGCCCGTCCTCGCCCAGGTGCTGCCCTCCGGGCCCGGGTTCGAGACGGAGAACAACCTGCGCCTGTTCAACCACCTGATCTACAACGCCAACGAGCGGATCGTCATCGCGAGCCCCTACTTCGTCCCGGACGAGTCGCTGATGCACGCGCTGACCACCGAGGCGCAATCCGGGGTGGACGTGCAGCTGTTCGTGGGCGAGACCTCCGACCACGTCCTCGCCCACCACGCCCAGAACTCCTACTACCAGGAGCTGGTCGAGGCGGGGGTGCGGATCTACCGCTACCGCTCCCCCACGGTGCTGCACGCCAAGTTCGTGCTCGTGGACGACCACGTCTCGGTGATCGGCTCCTCCAACATGGACGAACGCTCCTTCGCCCTGGACCTGGAGGTGTCCGTGTACATCGTGGACCGCGAGTTCCGGCGGCGGATGGACGCGGTGGTCGCCGAGTTCCACGAGGCCAGCACGCTGCTGGACGTCGAAGCGTGGAAACGGCGGCCGCTGTGGCAGAAGTACGCGGACAACGTGGCCCGGCTGACCTCGGCGCTGCTCTGAGCGCACCCCGGCCGCGGCGCGGCCCCGCGGGCCGGGACGGCCCGGCTCAGGCCTCCAGGGCGCCGCGCACGATGGAGTCCCCCGAGTGCGTGGGGTCGCCGTCGATCGGCTCGTTGGAGACGTCCACGACCGGGAACTCCCCCACGTCCAGGTTCGCCGGCAGCACGAACACGGCCTCGTCCCCGGCCATCACGCCCAGGCTCACCATCCGCCGGGCGTCGGGCGCCAGCAGCCAGACCTCCTTGAAGCCGTCCACGTCCGCCGGGTCGGTGCGCACCACCAGCCGGCGGGTCCCGTCCGGCCCCTCGTCCACCTCGGCCGAGCCGCGGGCGGTGTAGCCGGCCAGGGGCTCCAGCTCGGCGCTGGCCAGCACCGTGGGCTCGGGCTCCGGGACCAGCCGCTGCGCGCCCCAGACCGAGAGGCCGCCCACGAGCAGCGCCGCCGCGGCCGCGGCTGCCGCCAGCGGATAGGGCACCCCGCGGCGGCGGCGGGACGCGAGGTCCAGGACGGTCGCGCCGCCGCGGCGCCCGTCGTCGGCGGTCGCGGAGTGCCCGCCGCCGGCGGCGTCCTCGGCGGGCTGCCGGGCGCCGTTCCCGGGGCCGGCGAGCGGGTCCGCCGCGACCGCGTCGGAGAGGCCCAGCTCGGCGTGGACGGCGGCCCAGACTCCCGGTCCCGGTGCGGCGGGGGCGGGCGGCTGCGCGCGGGCGGCCCGCACCACGTGCCCGAGGGCCTCGAGCTCCGTGGCGCACTCCGGGCACGCGGCCAGGTGCTCCCGGGTCTGGGGGTCTCCGGCCTCACCCAGAGCCAGGAGCGCCAGCGACTCCTCACTCAGGTGTGCCATGAGCGTCTCCCAATCGTGTCCGCAGGTGGATGAGGCCGCGCCTCAGATGACTCTTGACCGTGCCGAGCGGCAGGTCCAGGTGCTGGGCGATCTGCTGGTGCGTGAGCTCCTCGTAGAACGCCAGCGCCATGATCGTCGACCGGGGCGGGCCCAGCCGTTCGACCTCCGCGCGCACCACGAGCCGGTCCACGAGCAGGTCCGCCTCCTCGTGCCGCGGCTCCCGCTCCGACCGGACGGCGTCCGCCTGCCGGCGCTCCGCGTCCCGGCCGGCGGTCCGGGCGGCGTCGGCGATGCAGCGGCGCGCGATGCCGATCAGCCACGCGGGGACCGAGGAGTGCTCGGGGCGGTAGCCGGAGCGGTACCTCCACGCCCGGACGAAGACCTCCTGCACGACGTCGTCCGCCGCCGTGTCGTCCCGCAGGGCCCGGACGGCGAGGCCCCGGACGACGCCCGCGCAGTGCCGGTAGGCCGCGCTGAGCGCCTGCTCGTCGCCCGCGGCGAACGCGGCGTCGAGCTCGGGACCCCATTCCGGGGGCGGCGGCGGCATCGTCGGAGAGCTCCTCGTGGGCCGGAGGTCGGGGTGACGGGCGACCGGGCGGGACCCGGGCGGGTGCGTCCCGCCCAGCCTAGTGGACGCCGGCCATCCGGTCATGGACATCGCATCTCCCCACGCCTCAGGGCACCGGGACCGCTCTCAGCACCACGTTGTCCTCGTAGTCCCCGATGTCCTCGAGCCACTCCCCGCCGCAGGTGACGAGGTGGAGCACGGGCTCGCCCGTGCGGCGGAACAGGTCCGCGTCCGCGAGGGACTCCTTGTGGACGTGCCGGACGGACTCGGTGCGGTAGCGCTGGACGCTGCCGTCCGCGCGCTCCACCCGGATCTCCGTCCCGGCCGGCACGTCCTTCAGGCGCGCCATCGGCGTGACCTCGGTGAGGGTGTCGACGTGCCCGGCGACGACCGCGGCGCCCTCGCCGGATCCGGGGGCCGGTCCGTGCCGGTACCAGCCCAGCTCCACGTGGTTGTCCGGGATGGTCATGGCGCCGCTGTCCTCGATCCCCACCGGGACCACGGGCATGTCGATCGGCGTCCCGGCCACCACCACCCGCACGGGGGCGGGGACGTCCGGGGCGGGCGCCGGGGTGGCGGGGGCGACGGGGACCCGGTCGGGGATCCGGTCCGGCGCCGGGTCCTGCGCCCGGGCCGCCCCGGCGCCCCGCGCTGCGCCCGGGGCCGCGTCCGGCGCCCTCGCCGCGCTCTCGGCCGAGCCGGCGGCGGGCACCGGCACGGGCGCCGGGGCGGCCCAGGGGCCCGCCGCCAGGGGCGCCGACGGCGCGGGCCCGCCCTCCGCGGGGAGGGCCGTGACGCCGGCCGCGACCAGCAGGGACACGGAGGCGAGGGCCCCGGCACCCGCCGCCGCCAGGCGACGACGACGGGCGCCGGGAGTGGCGGGCCCGGGCGCGCGGTGGGCCGCAGCCTGTCGCGCGCCCGGGCCATGGCTGCCGGGACGGTGCACTACCGGCGGTTCCCCGCGAGCACCCGGCGGGCGCCGTAGGCGGCGCCGACGAGCCCCAGCGCACCGGCGGCCGCGAGGCCGGCGGTGAGCATGGTGCCCTGCTCCTGGGCCGCCAGGCCGGAGCGGCCGCCCGGCACGGCCCCGGGCGCCTGCTCCATGCCCTCGAGGGTCTGGACGGCGAGGGCCAGGTTCCCGGCCTCGAGGGAGCCCCACGCGTACACGATGTTGTGGGTGCCCTCGGCCAGCTCGAGGTCGGCCGGGCCGATGACCGGCTCGGTGGTGCCGGCGGCGGCCACGGACGCGGAGACCGTGCCCGCGTCGACCGTCAGGGACTCCTCGTTCGGGTTCTCGAGCCCGCTGATGACCGGCTGGCCACCGGCCAGCACGTCCACGGCCGGGGCCGCGGCCACGTGCCGGACCGTCAGCCGGGACTTGCCGGCCTCGATCTCGGACCTGTCGTTGGTGAACAGGGCGGCCGTGGGGTTGCCCTCCGCGTCCAGGTGGGCCGCGGCCGTGTAGCTCATCCCGGTCTGCAGGTCCGCGGTGACGGGGCCGATGATCGGCGCCGACGCGTCCGCGGCGTCCGGGGCGGTGATCGCCAGGTCGTAGCTGCCGGCGGGCAGCTCCAGCGGGCCCGCCAGGGTGCCGGGCTCGAAGTCGTCCAGGGTCAGCTCGCCGTTGACGTACACGTCCACGACGGTGTCCGGGACCCCGTGCAGCACGGAGAGCTCCGCGTGCTCGGCGGCGAACGCCGGGGTCATGGTCAGGGCGCCGGCACCGAGGCCGAGGACTGCGGCGGCGGAGAGGGTCTTGCGCATGGCGTGTGCTCCTTCAACGGGCTCCCTGGCGGGAGCGGGATCGACCTTGCACCCGTACTACCGCCGGAGAGGCCCTGCCGGATGCAGCAGGTCACATTTTTTCCGGGACGTCCTTCCCGGCCGCCTGCGCCCCAGAATGGGAGGGCGTCACCGCGGCCCGTCCCCGGGGGCGCTCCCCGTCCGCCCCCGAGCAGCAGGAGCCACCGTGGACGACCAGCGCTTCACCGCCCGCACCGCCGTCGTCACCGGGGCGGGCTCCGGAATCGGGCGCGCCACCGCCGTCCGGCTCGCCCGGGAGGGGGCCACGGTCGTGGTGGTGGACTCCTCGGCGCGCCGGCTGGAGGACCTGGTGGCGGACGAGCCCCTCCTGCCGCTGTTCCCCGTGGTGGCCGACCTCACCGAGGTCGGCGCAGCGGGCCGGGTGCTCGCCGCCGCGGAGGGCCGGCTGGACGTGCTCGTCAACAACGCGGGGATCATGGACCGGTTCGAGTCCGTCGCCGAGGTCGACGACGAGACGTGGGACCGGGTGTTCGCCGTCAACGTCGTCGCGGTCATGCGGCTGACCCGGGCGGCGATCCCGCTGCTGCGGGCCTCCGGCCGCGGCGTGATCGTCAACGTGGCCTCCGAGGCCTCCCTGCGCGGCTCCGCCGCCGGCGTCGCCTACACGGCCTCGAAGCACGCGGTGGTGGGGCTGACCCGCAACACGGCCCTCATGCACGCGGCCGACGGCATCCGCACCAACGCCGTGGCCCCCGGCGCGACCGAGACCGGCATCGAGGCGCCCATGGACTCGGAGCTGTTCCCCGGGCGGATGGGGGCGTTCCTGCAGAACGTCCCCTACACCGCCACGGCCGAGCAGGTGGCCGCCGTCATCGTCTTCCTCGCCAGCGACGACGCGTCCAACGTCAACGGTGTCGTGCTGCCCTCGGACGGCGGCTGGTCGGCGGTCTGAGCCGCCGCCCCGGCCCGCGCCGCACCGGGCTCAGCTGTCCTCGAGGGTGGAGCCCTCGACCGGCTCGTCGAGCGCGACCTCGCGGTCCTGCTCCTCGAGGTCGGCGGGATTCGCCTCGAGGGAGGACGCCTCCGAGCGGTCGGGCGTGTGCGCCGACGCCTCGACGTCCTCGTCGTCCGTCTCGGGGGGCTCGGCGTCGATCGACTGCTCGAGGCGGTCTGCCTCGTCGTACTCGCTGCTCGAAACCGGTGCGTCGCTCATGGCTGCCTCCTGCGTCATCGGACCGTTCGGGCCACCGGTCGGGCGACCGGTCGCGTGCGTCCGACCCTACTCGGCCCGGCCGCTGTTCCCAGCCCCCAGGGCGTCCGATAACGTGGTCTGCACCACAGGAAGCACCGCTCAACAGCAGGAGTTGTCCATCATGACGAGCCGATTCCACCGCTACGCCGAACTGTTCAAGAGCACAGGCCCCTGGTGCACCGTGTACACGGACATCAGCACGGGCACGGTCGACTCGCTGCACGCCATCGACGTCCTGCCGGAGAACGTCTGCCGGGAGCTGGAGCAGCAGGGTGCGTCCAAGGCCGACCTCTCCGCGGTGGAGGCCGCCGTGCGCCCGGCGGAGGGCGTGCCGGACCCGGTGTGCCGCTTCCTGCTGGTGCGCGACGGCACCGTGGAGATCGACGAGGTCCTCCCCGGCCCCCTGGCCGGGCGCGGCGTGCTCGAGGTGGGCGAGGTGCCCGACCTCACGCCCCTGTTCCGGCACCGCCCGGACGACTTCCCCTACGTGGTGGCCGAGGTGGGCCGGGACGGCGGCGAGATCTGCCTCGAGTACGCCAGCCGCGCCCGCGCCCTGGACGAGCAGCAGATCGAGGGGGAGACCGAGCACCTGAAGAAGTTCCCCGGCGGCGGCTGGTCGCAGGGGCGCTGGCAGCGGCACACCGAGGACGTGTGGCGGCGCAACACGGAGCAGGTCGCCGAGCAGATCGACAAGGTCGTGGCCGAGAGCGGGGCGCAGCTCGTCGTCCTGGCCGGGGACCTGCGGGCCCGGGGCCTCGTCGAGGAGCAGCTGTCCAAGGCCACCCGCGCCCTGGTGAGCGTCGTGGACGCGAACACCCGGGCCGAGGGCAGCAAGTCCGCCGACTTCGGCCACCAGGTCGAGGGGCGCGTCGCGGAGGTCATCGCCCACCGGCAGCACGAGCTGCTCGAACGGCTGGCGGAGCAGCGGAGCCGCCCCGACCCCACGGCGGTGTCCGGGCTCGAGCCGGTGGTCTCGGCGCTGCAGCAGGCGCAGGCCGAGACGCTGCTGATCGACGACACCCACCTGGACGCCGAGCAGGAGCTGCTCGCGCTGGACGCCGAGCCGTGGGTCGCCGTGACGGAGTCGGAGGCCGTGGGCGCCCGCGTGCTCGGCCGGGTCCCCGCCGACGCCGCGCTGGTCCGGGCCGCGGTGCTGACCGACGGCCGCCCGGTCTTCGTGCCGCCCGGGGCCCTGCCGGACAGCACGGACGTGGCGGCCCTGCTGCGCTGGCGCGCCGCCCCGACCGGCTGACCGGCCGGCCCTGCGACGGATGACGGCTCCCCCGCCGAGGCGGGGGAGCCGTTGTCCGTCCCGCACCGCTGCCGGTGCGGCCGGCCGGTCAGTAGGCCGGGCCGGTGGTGTTGCGCGTGGCGTTCCGGTCGTGGGTGTCGCGGCGCAGGAAGGACAGGCCCACCATCGTCACGCCCAGGAACAGGTGCAGCCAGTTGTCGGCGCTGTTCAGCGGCACGAAGTTCGCCTGCGACTCCTGGCCCACGAGCAGGCCGTAGATCCACAGGACGAGGTAGACCAGGCCGCCCCAGAGCAGGAAACTGCGCGCGCCGGTGGCGGAGCGGGCCAGCGCGAGGCCGGCGACGCCGTAGAGCAGGTGGACGATGTTGTGCAGCCAGGAGACCTGGAAGATCCCCAGGAGCATGGCCTCCGAGTGGTGTCCGGCTGCCATGAGCTGGTCGTAGTTGGAGGTGAGGCCCGGGATGAACCCGGCGAGGCCCACGAGCAGGAAGACCGCGCCGTAGAGGAGAGCGGCGGTCTGGACGGGCGAGCGGTGGGTGGTGCGGCGGTCCGGCCGGTCGGCGGGGATGGTCATGGTAGTGCCTCGCTTCCTTCGTGTCTGCGGTGATCCGGGTGCGGATCCCGGAGGGGCGGACGTTCATGGAAAGCATGCTTGGTACCACCAGCGTACTGCGCCGGGGCGCGAGGTCAAACGCCGCGGGGGAAACCGGTCACGGACGGGTCAGGACACGAGGTCGCGGGCGGGGGTGTCCGCGGCGGACGGCTTGCCGGCGTAGGCGCCCCGGTACCGTGCGGCCGGGTGGGTGTCGAGCACCTTGGTCTGCCCGGTGCCGTAGACGTTCTCGCGCAGCGTGGTGCCCTCGTAGGCGGTGCGGTAGCGGCCGCGCTTCTGCAGCTCCGGCACGACCCACTCCACGAAGTCCTCGAACGAGCCCGGGGAGACGTGGTAGGCGAGGTTGATGCCGTCGAGGCCGCCGTCGTCGATCCACCGCTCCAGCTCGTCGGCCACCGTCTGCGGGGACCCGACGATCGGCACGCCCATCCCGCCCATGGAGATGTGCTTGGCGACCTCCTTGACCGTCCACTTCTTGTTCGGGTCCGCGGTGGTGAACGGGGTGAGGAAGGACTGGATGGAGTCGGTCTTGATGTACTCCAGCACGTCGTTCTCGTCGTAGCGGCCGAGGTCCACCCCGGACCAGCCGCCCACGAGCCCCAGGGCGCCGTCGGCGTCCGCGTACTGCTCGTAGTCGCGGCGCTTCTGCTCGGCCTTGGCGTCGGTCTCGTCGACGATCACGTGCAGCATGGCGAAGATCTTGAGGTCGTCCCGCCCCCGGCCCTGGGCCTCGGCCTCGTCGCGCAGCTTGTCGGTGACCACGCGCGTGAGGTCCGGGCGGATGCCGCCCACGAACACCGCCTCGGCGTGCCGTCCGGCGAACGCGCGCCCGCGCGAGGAGGCGCCGGCCTGGAAGATCAGCGGGGTGCGCTGCGGGGACGGCTCGGTCAGCCCGATGCCCGGCACGTCGAAGTACTTGCCGTGGTGCTGGATGGGGTGCACGAGGGACGGGTCGGCGAAGACCCCGTTCCGGCGGTCGCGCTTGACCGCGCCGTCCTCCCAGGAGCCCTCCCAGAGCTTGTAGCACACGTCCATGAACTCCTCGGCGATCTCGTACCGCTCGTCGTGGGAGATCTGCTCCGTCAGCCCGTGGTTCTCGGCCGCGGACTTCAGGTAGGACGTCACCACGTTGAAGCCGATCCGCCCCTTGGTGAGGTGGTCGAGGGTCGCGAACCTCCGGGCCAGCGGGTACGGCTGCTCGTAGGTGATCGCGCTGGTCACCCCGAAGCCGAGGTGCTTCGTCACGGCCGCCATCGCGGAGATCTGCATGAAGGGGTCGTTGACCGGGATCTGGGTGGCGTCCTTGATCACCGGCGCCGCGGAGTTCCGGTAGACGTCGTAGTAGCCGACCACGTCGGCGAGGAACATCGCGTCGAAGAGGCCCTTCTCCAGGACCTGGGCGACGTCCGTCCAGTACTCGAGGGTGTTGTACTCGTCGGCGCGCGAGCGCGGGTGCTTCCACAGCCCCGGAGCCTGGTGCCCCACGCAGGTCATGTCGAAGGCGTTCAGGGCGATGCGCTTGCTCACGGGGACCTCCAGGGTCGCTCAGCGACCCGCGCCCGTGCGTCGTGGAGACCTGCTCGCGGGTCCGACGCACTCGTGCGCGCCGTACTTGCCGCGGGGCGGGTGCACCGCGGCCCGATGTTCATCTGGGGCACCCCGCTACGGGAGAGGGTTGCCGCCCGGCCAGCCAGAGCTTCGCGCCGGGACTCGTCATCGTCGTCGCGGACCAGCTTAGCGGCTCCCCCCGCAGGCGGGGCAACCCCTCGGGCCCCGGTGCACGGCAGGGTGGCGGAAGCCGTCAGGCCGGCGGGACGAGCGGCGGGGTGCGCCGCGGGTCCAGCACCCAGCCCTGCCGCAGCCGCGCCCCGAGCTCGATCAGCGGGCACGTGTCCATCACCACCGCGAGCCCGGCCGCGGCGGCGCGGGCCGCGGCCGCGTGGTCCACCACGCCCAGCTGCAGCCACACGGCGCTCGCGCCGGCGGCGATGGCCTGGTCCACGACGGCTCCGACGCGGCGGGAGTTGACGAAGCAGTCCACCACGTCGATCGGCCCCGGGACCTCGGCGAGCGTGCGGAAACCGGGCTCCCCGTGCACCGCCTCGCCCTTCGGGTTGACCGGGACGATCGTCATGCCGAGGTCGTCCCGGATGCGCCGGGCGACCGGGTGCGCGGGCCGGGCCGTGTTCCCGGTCAGCCCCACCACGGCCCACCGGCCGGGCCGGGTGATCAGGCGGTCGACCACGGCGGGGTCGTTGCGGCTCATGCGCCCACCCTGGCACGGATGGGCCGCTCCCGTCCCGCACGGGCCTGCACCGTGTCCGCAACGTGTCCGCATCCGTGTCCCGGGGTGGCGGCCGACGGCCATGGGGCGGGCACGTCCCGCCGGCACGCGCCGCCCCGGCGGGACGGGAGGGGCCAGGAGAGGAGGGGTCAGGAGAAGAGGGGGAGGAGGTCGGCCCCGGGGCCCAGCTCCGCGCGGTCCCGGGCGGGCAGGGCCGCGCGCCCGGTGCCCACCCGGGCGAAGTGCTCGTCGCTCCAGTGCTCGGGCGGCTCCCGCTCCCACAGGTCGATGAGCACGCGGCGGACCTCGGCCAGCCCGTCCGCCGCCGGCCCCGGGCAGCCCTCCAGGTGCTCGATGAGGTCCAGGTGGTGCACCGTGGCCTCCACCGCCAGGGTGCTCAGCAGGTCCTCGACCCGAAGCACGTGCCCCCGGGTGCGGACCGTCCCGCCGGGCCGGCAGCGCTCCGCCGCGTGCACGAGCGCCCGCGCCGACTCCCGGTAGTGCCCCCGCAGCTGCTCCCAGTCCGGGTACAGGCTCGCCGCCGCCCGGGTGCGGCGGCGGTCCTCGGCGGCGGCGGGGTCCGCGCCCCGGTCCGCCCAGTAGGTGGCGGCGTCCCGGTCCGGGCGGGCCGTGGTGGGCGTGTGCAGGGCGACGAGCCCGCGCACCGCGTCCGCGGCGCAGTGGTGGGCGAGGTCGCGCACCGCCCACCCGCGGCAGCCGGTGGGCGCCCAGGAGTCGTCCTCCCCGAGCCCGTCGAGGACCGCCGCGAACGCCGTGCAGGCGTCGCGGACCAGGTCCGCCCGGGTCGAGGTGTTCCGGCTCGTCATGGGTCCATGGTGCGGCACGGGGGCGCGGCGTGCCACCGTTTCCGACCATGACGGCCCGCGCAGCGATTTGCCAGGCGGCCCGACGAGCACGTTCAATGGGGCGGTAACCATCCGGAGCGGCTGAGAGACCTGGCTCGTCGACGTCGCAGCAACCGGCACGGATCCGTCCGATCCCCGTGCGAGGTGCTAATGCCAGGACCGATGGAGTTGATCATGGGCACCTCCCTGCTGGGCTCTGCACCGTCCGCCGCCGCACCGGCCACCGCGAAGCGTGCGTTCTCGGTGGCCTTCGAGCACGTCGGCAAGACCTTCGCCTCCGGCGGGCACCGCCACCACGTCCTGCACGACGTCGACGTCACCGCCCGCCCCGGAGAGGTCCTGGCGATCCTGGGGCCCTCGGGCTGCGGCAAGTCCACGCTGCTGCGGGCCGCCGCCGGGCTCGACACCGCCTCGGCGGGCCGGGTGCTCATCGACGGCACCCCGGTCTCGGGGATCGACCCGCGCTGCGCCGTGGCGTTCCAGGAGCCCCGGCTGCTGCCGTGGCGCTCCGTGCGCGAGAACGTCCGCCTGGGGGTGCCCTCCGGGTTGGGCCGGGCCGAGGCCGACGCCGTGATCGACGACCTGCTGCACCTGGTGGGGCTGACCGCCCACGCCCACCACCGGCCCCGGGAGATCTCGGGCGGCATGGCCCAGCGCGCGTCGCTGGCCCGGGCGCTGGCCCGCAACCCCGGCGTGCTGCTGCTCGACGAGCCCTTCGGCGCGCTCGACGCCCTGACCCGGCTGCGGATGCAGGACCTCCTGCTCACCGTCCACGCCGCGCAGCCGACCACCGTGCTGCTGGTCACCCACGACGTCGACGAGGCGCTGCAGCTGGCCGACCGGATCGTGGTCCTGGGCCGCTCCGGCCCGACCGCCCCCGCCTCGATCGGCACGGTGCTCCCCGTGCCCGGCGACCGTCCCCGGGACCGGGCCTCCGAGGTCCTCGCCGAGCTGCGGGTGCAGCTGCTCGGCCACCTGGGCGTCGACGCCCACCACCCCGCGACCCGCTGACCCCGCCCCGCTCCCCCGGGCGCGGCACGGCGCCGTGCCGCGCCGGGTCCGCCCGGCACGCCCACCCCACCACGAAAGGCCCCACCATGCCGCTGTCCCCGCGCCCCGCCCGCACGGTCCCCGCCCTCGCCGCCGTCCTGGCCCTGTCCCTGACCGGGTGCATGGCCGGGGAGGGCTCCGGCGAGGCCCGGGCCGCCGAGAAGGTCACGGTCGACTGGGCCACCTACAACCCGCTCTCCGTGGTGATCAAGGAGAAGGGCTGGCTCGAGGCCGCCTTCGCCGAGGAGGGCACCGAGGTCGAGTGGGTGCAGTCCGCGGGCTCGAACAAGGCGAACGAGGCGCTGCGCGCCGAGGCGGTCGACATCGGCTCCACCGCCGGATCCGCGGCGCTGCTGGCCCGCAGCAACGGCACCCCGATCAAGGTGATCGACCTGTACTCGCAGCCGGAGTGGTCCGCGCTCGTCACCACCCCGGGCACCGGGGTGGACTCGGTGGCCGACCTCGAGGGCCGCACCGTGGCCGCCACCAAGGGCACCGACCCCTACTTCTTCCTGCTCCAGGCCCTCGAGGAGGGCGGGGTGGACGCGGCCGACGTCACGATCCAGAACCTGCAGCACGCCGACGGCCGCGCCGCGCTGGAGAACGGCCAGGTGGACGCCTGGTCCGGCCTGGACCCGATCATGGCCGCCGCGGAGCAGAACGGCGCCGAGCTGTTCTACCGCAACGTCGACTTCAACACCTACGGCTTCCTCAACGCGCACGAGAACTTCCTCGAGGAGCAGCCCGAGGCGGCGCAGACCGTGGTGGACGTCTACGCCTACGCCCGGGACTGGGCGCTGGCCCACCCGGAGGAGACCGCGCAGCTGCTCGCCGACGCGGCCGGGATCGAGCTGTCCGTGGCCGAGCAGGTGCTCGGACGCACCCACCTGGACATCGACCACGTGCCCGGCGAGCAGCAGCTGGCCGTGCTGGAGAAGGTCGGCCCGATCTTCGTGGACTCCGGTGACGTGACCGGCCAGGGAAAGATCGACGAGGCCTTGTCCGGGCTCGTGGAGGACTCCTACGCCGAGGCCGCCGACGCCGCCCGCGTGGCCGAGGCCGCCGAGGGCGCGGAGGCCGGGCGGTGACGACGCCGCTGAGCCCGTCCGGGGACGCCGTGCGCGACGACGCCGCCGGCATCGGGCACCCCGTCGGCGCCGAGGAGCCGGGCGCGGCGCCCGCCCCCGTCACGCCGCCCCGCCGCCGCCCCCTGCTGCGCGCGGGGCTCGGCCTGCTGCTGCCCGCGGCGCTGCTGGTGCTGTGGCACGCCCTGTCCACCGCCGGGGTCTTCAGCGCCGTCCAGCTGCCCGCCCCGCCGGCGGTCCTGGCCGCGGGTGCCGACCTGCTGTCCCGGGGCGAGCTGTGGACGCACGTGGGTATCTCCACCCAGCGGGTGCTCATCGGCTTCCTGATCGGCGCCGGGCTGGGCCTGGTGGCGGGCTCCTTCATCGGGCTCTCCCGCTGGGGCTCCGCCCTGGTGGGCCCCACGATCGGGGCCTTCCGGGCGGTGCCCTCACTGGCGTGGGTGCCGCTGCTGCTGCTGTGGATCGGCCTCGGCGAGGACTCCAAGGTGACACTGGTGGCGATCGGGGCGTTCTTCCCCGTCCACACCACCGTCTCGGCCGCCCTGCAGCACGTGGACCGCAACCTGCTCGAGGCGGCCCGGGCCTTCGGGGTGCACGGGCTGCGGCTGCTCACCACGGTGCAGCTGCCGGCGGTCATGCCCTCGGTCATCTCGGGGCTGCGCCTGGCGCTGGCCCAGGCGTGGCTGTTCCTGGTGGCCGCGGAGCTGCTGGGCGCGTCCATGGGACTGGGCTTCCTCCTCACCGACTCGCAGAACAACGGCCGCACCGACCGACTGCTGCTGGCGATCGTCCTGCTGGCCGTGCTCGGCAAGCTCTCCGACGCCCTGCTCGGCGTGTTCGAGAAGTGGGCCGTGAAGAAATGGGCCTGACATCCCCGTCTGGCACAGTGGGCACACACCGGGCACGCCCGTGCCGCCAGGAAAGGACCGCAGCACCGTGAACGCCAGCTGGAGCGACCCGCTCTCCCCCACCCCGAACCCGGCCCTGGTCTCCGAGACCGCCCGCGTCGCCTTCTGGGAGGCCCAGGCCTCCCGGCTGGACTGGGCCCAGCCGTGGACCACGGCGCACCGCTTCGAGGGCCCGCGGCGGATCGGGCAGGACGCGGACGGCAACCCCACCTGGTCGGTCCCGGAGCTGGCGTGGTTCGAGGGCGGGAAGCTCAACGTGGCGCACAACTGCGTGGACCGCCACGTCGAGGCGGGCCGCGGCGCCCACGTGGCCCTGTACTTCGAGGGCGAGCCCGGCGACCGGCTGGTCTACACCTACGCGGACCTGCAGCGCGAGGTGTCCCGGGCCGCCAACGCCCTCCTCGCCCTGGGCGTGGAGCGGGGCGACCGGGTGGTGATCTACCTGCCGGTGATCCCGGAGACCGTCATCATCACGCTGGCCTGCGCCCGGATCGGCGCCGTGCACTCCCTGGTCTTCGGCGGGTTCTCCGCCGAGGCCCTGCGGTTCCGCGTCGAGGACACCGGGGCGAAGGTGCTCGTGACCACGGACGGGCAGCACCGGCGCGGGGCCGTGGTGCCCGTCAAGGCCGTCGCCGACGAGGCGTGCGGCGGGGACAACGCGATCGAGCACGTCGTCGTGGTGCGCCGCACCTCCCGCCCGGGCCGCAGCGACCTGCCGCGCGGGACCCGGGGGACGCACTCCAAGGAGGAGGACGCGGTCCCGTGGACGCGCGGGCGCGACGTGTGGTGGCACGAGCTGGTGGCCGAGCAGTCCGACGTGCACGAGGCCGAGGCCTTCGACGCGGAGAGCCCGCTGTTCATCATCTACACCTCCGGCACCACCGGCCGCCCCAAGGGCCTGGTGCACACCATGGGCGGCTACCTGGTGCAGGCCGCCTACACCCACGCCCTGCTCTTCGACCTCCTGCCGGACGTGCGCGACGACCGGGGCCGGCTGCGCCCCGACGAGCTGGCCACCGGCAACGACCCCGCCAAGGTCGACTCGACCGTGCACTGGTGCACCGCCGACCTCGCCTGGGTCACCGCGCACACGTACGAGATCTACGGCCCGCTGGTCAACGGCGTGTCCGAGGTCATCTACGAGGGCACCCCGAACACCCCGCACTGGGGCCGGCACTTCGAGGTGATCGAGCGCTACGGGGTCACCACCTACTACACGGCGCCCACCCTGATCCGCTCGCTGATGGGCGCGTTCCCCAAGGGCGTCCCCCCGCTGTACAACCTCAACTCCGTCCGGCTGCTCGGCTCCGTGGGCGAGTCGGTCAACCCGGAGGCCTGGCGCTGGCTGCGCGCGCAGCTGGGCCGGGACGAGGTGCCGTTCGTGGACACGTGGTGGCAGTCCGAGACCGGTGCGACCGTGATGTCCCCGCGCCCGCACGACCCCCAGTTCGCGCCCCCCGGGACGTTCGACGAGGGCGCCCCGCACACCGCCCTCAAGCCCGGCTGCGCCACGCGCGCCGTCCCGGGGCTCTCCACCCGCGTGGTCGACGAGGCCGGGGCGACGGTCCCGCCCGGGGTGCAGGGCTTCGTCGTCGTCGACCGGACCGGGCCGTCGATGGCGCGCACCGTCTGGGGTGACCCGCAGCGCTACCTGACCTCCTACTGGCAGGCCTACGCCGAGCAGGGCTGGTTCCTCGCCGGGGACGGCGCCCGCTACGACGAGGAGGGCGACATCTACATCCTGGGCCGGGTCGACGACGTCATCAACGTCTCCGGGCACCGGCTGTCGACCATCGAGATCGAGTCCGCCCTCGTCACCCACCCGTGGGTCGTGGAGGCCGGGGCCGCGCCCGTGCGGGACGAGCTGACCGGGCACGCGGTGCTCGCGTACGTCGTGCTGACGCCCGAGGCCGGGTCGGTGCCGCCGGACGAGCTGACCGCCGCCCTGCGGGAGCACGTGGCCCACGAGATCGGCCCGATCGCCAAGCCGCGGGCCGTCGTGGCGGTCCCGGACCTGCCCAAGACCCGCTCCGGGAAGATCACCCGCCGGCTCCTCGCCCAGCTGTGGGAGGGCGAGCCGCTCGGCGACCGCTCGTCCCTGCAGAACGAGGAGTCGCTCGAGCGCATCGCCGAGGTGCTGGCGGCGCGCGGCTGACCCCCGGGGTGCCCGGACCGCCCGGCCCCGCGCCGTCAAGCCGGATGACCCCAGGTTGAGCCGTGTGACCAGCCCCGCGCCGGACTCCTAGGATGAACACCGTGAGCCCCTCCCCCGCCGCCCCCGCCGCCCCCGCCCCGGGCCGGCGCCGCCCCCTGCCGCAGCTGCCCCGGGTCCCCCTCCCGGCCGCGCTGCCCGAGCTGTCCAGCACCGACCTCAAGCTGGGCATGGCCGGGTCCGGCGCCGTGTTCTCCGGCTACGTGCTGGTGCACATGCTCGGCAACCTGAAGATCTACCAGGGCGAGGAGAAGTTCAACGCCTACGCCGAGTTCCTCCGCACCGCCGGGGCTCCCGTGCTGCCGCGCGGCACCGTGCTCTGGGGGGCGCGCGCGGTCCTCACGGCGAGCCTGGCGGTGCACGTGGGGGCGGCGGGGATGCTCACCGCCCGCGCCTGGCGGGCCAACGGCACGCTCCTGCCGCGGCGGCCCCGGCGGCCGCGCGGACGGCGCCGCTCCCCGTGGGAGGTGGCCCGCCGCTCGATGCGCAGCACCGGCGGCGTGCTGGGGCTGTTCACCGCCTTCCACGTCCTGGACCTGACGACGGGCACCCGTCCCGCCGCGTCCCGGGACTTCGCCCACGGCAGCGCGTACGCCAACCTCGTGGCGAGCCTGTCCCGCCCGCCCGTGGCGCTCGCGTACGCCGTGTCGATGGCCGCGCTCGCCGCGCACCTCGTGCACGGCATCCCGGAGATCGCCAACGACGTCGGGGCCGGCAGCGACCGGCGCACCCAGCGGCGGCTGCGGATCGGCGCCAACGCCTTCGGCGCGGCGGTGGCCCTCGGCAACACCACCATCCCGGTGGCCGTGCTCACGCGCGCGGTCCGCTGACCCCTTCCCGGACGACCCCCCGACGACGACAAAGGAACCCCGCGAGTGAGCACCTTCTCCCTGACCGTGGACGTGTGGCGCCAGTCCGCACCGGACGAGCCCGGGCACTTCGCCACCCACGTGGTCCCGGACGCCGACCCGGACATGACCGTGCTCGAGCTCCTGGACCGGATCAACGCCCTGCGGGCGGCCGCCGGCGAGGAGCCCGTCGCCTTCGACGACGGCTGCCGCGAGGGCGTGTGCGGCAAGTGCGGGGTGACGGTCGACGGCGTGGCGCACGGCCCCGAGCGCAACGCGGCCAGCTGCATGCAGCACCTGGGCGCCTACCGGGACGGGGACCGCGTGCGGATCGAGCCGCTCCAGGCGGCGTCCCTGCCCGTGAAGCAGGACCTCTCGGTGGACAAGAAGGCGCTGCGCCGGGTGGCCAAGGCGGCCAAGTTCCCCGTGGCGATGAAGGCGCTGGCCAACGGCGGCTGCATCAGCTGCGGGGCCTGCATCTCCTCCTGCCCCAACGGCTCGGGGCAGCTGTTCGTGGGCACCATGCTGCGGGAGCTGCCGCCGCTGGCCACCCACGACGCCGAGCGCCGGGAGCGCTCCGCGAAGGTGCTCGCCGCGGCCGAGGACGAGTTCGGCCCCTGCTCGCTGCTGGGCGACTGCGTGGAGGTCTGCCCGGCCGGGCTGCCGGTCGAGAACCTCTCCGCGGTGGCGCGGGAGAACCTGCGCAACCGCTTCCCCCGGCGGGCGGCGGACGAGGGCTGACCCCGCCCCCGCGCCGCCGTGCCCGCCCCGGCCGGACCGGGCCCCCGCTACGGGGTCGTGCCGCAGCGCGCCAGCACGGCCTGCGTGAACTCCTCGGTGCCGGCCGTGCCGCCCAGGTCCCCGGTCAGGGTGCCGCCGGCCATGGCCTGCTCGAAGGCGGACTCGAGGTGCCGGGCCGCCTCGCCCTCGCCCAGGTGGTCCAGCATCATGGCGGCGGCCCACATCGTGCCCACGGGGTTCGCGATGCCCTGCCCGGCGATGTCCGGGGCGGAGCCGTGCACCGGCTCGAACATCGACGGGTAGGTCTTCTCCGGGTTCAGGTTGGCGCTGGGCGCCACCCCGATGGACCCGGCGGCACCGGCGGCGAGGTCGGAGAGGATGTCGCCGAAGAGGTTGGAGGCCACGATCACGTCGAGGCTGCGCGGCTTGAGCACCATCCGGGCGGCCAGTGCGTCGATGAGCACCTTCTCGACCGTCACGCCCGGGTACTCCGCGACCGTGGTCTCCACGACCTCGTCCCAGAACGGCATGGTGTGGATGATCCCGTTGGACTTCGTGGCCGAGACGAGCCGCCCGGAGCGCTGCCGGGACAGCTCGGCCGCGTAGCGGGCGATCCGGGTCACCCCCGCCCGGGTGAACACGGACTCCTGGACGGCCATCTCCTCGGGCCGGCCCCGGTAGAGCCGGCCGCCGACCTCCGAGTACTCCCCCTCGATGTTCTCCCGGACGACCACGAGGTCCAGCTCGTCCAGCCCGCGCAGCGGCGAGGTGACGCCGGGCAGGATCCGGATCGGCCGGAGGTTGACGTACTGGTGGAACTCCCGGCGGATCGGGATCAGCAGCCCCCACAGGGTCACGTCGTCGGGGATGTCCGGGGCGCCGACCGCGCCGAGCAGGACGCCGTCCCCGGAGGCCAGCTGCTCGATGCCGTCGGCCGGCATCATCCTCCCGTGCGCCCGGTAGTGGTCCGAGCCCCAGTCCCGCTCGCGCCAGCGCACGGCGAAGCCGTGCGCGTCCGCGAGGGCGTCGACGCAGCGCAGCGCGGCCGGCATGACCTCCTGGCCGATGCCGTCGCCGGCGATGACGTCGATGGTGTACTGCCGTGTGCCGGTCACGAGATTCCTCCGCAGCGTCGTCGGACCGCGGAGGCGGCTGCGCTCCGCGACTGGTGCCGAGCATAGCCCGCCGGCACCCCGCGGGGCCCGGCTGGCGCTCCGGCACCCGGACCCGCAGAATGGAGCACAGCCATCCCGAGCGGCCGAGAGACCTGGATCGACGACGCCGCAGCAACCGTGGTCGACGTCGCAGACCGCACGGTGCTACCGCCAGGACCGATGGAGCAGCGCACTCCCGGCACCCCCGCCGGGACGTCTCCGCCCGGGACCGACCAGCGGCACCACTCGCACGAGGAGTCCTTCCCATGGCCGACCACCAGTTCGGGTTCCGCACCCGCGCCCTGCACGCCGGGGGCACCCCCGACGCCGAGCACGGCGCCCGCGCGGTGCCGATCTACCAGACCAGCTCGTTCGTCTTCAAGGACGCCGACGACGCCGCCAACCTGTTCGCCCTGCAGAAGTACGGCAACATCTACTCCCGGATCGGCAACCCCACCGTCGCCGCGTTCGAGGAGCGCATCGCGTCCCTGGAGGGCGGCATCGGCGCCGTGGCCACCGCCTCCGGGATGGCCGCGGAGTTCCTAACCTTCGCCGCGCTCGCCCAGGCGGGCGACCACCTCGTGGCCGCCGGGCAGCTCTACGGCGGGACCGTGACCCAGCTCGACGTCACGCTGCGCCGCTTCGGCGTGGACACCACGTTCGTGCACGGCACGGACCCGGAGGACTACCGGGCGGCGCTGCGGCCGAACACCAAGGCCGTCTACACCGAGGTCGTCGCGAACCCCTCCGGGGAGGTCGCCGACCTGGAGGGCCTGGCGGCCGTGGCCCACGCGGCCGGCATCCCGCTCGTGGTGGACGCCACGATGACCCCGCCGTACCTGATCCGCCCCATCGAGCACGGCGCGGACATCGTCATCCACTCCGCCACCAAGTTCCTGGGCGGCCACGGCACCACGCTGGGCGGTGTCGTCGTCGAGTCCGGGCGCTTCGACTGGGGCAACGGCAACTTCCCGTCCATGACCGAGCCCGTGCCCTCCTACAACAACGTCTCCTGGTGGGAGAACTTCGGCGAGTACGGCTTCCTGACCCGGCTGCGCTCCGAGCAGCTGCGGGACATCGGCCCGGCCCTGTCCCCGCAGTCGGCGTGGAACCTCCTGCAGGGCGTCGAGACGCTGCCGCAGCGGATGGACGCCCACCTGGCCAACGCCTCGGCGGTGGCGCAGTGGCTGGCGGAGGACCCGCGGGTCTCCTACGTCAACTACGCGGGGCTGCCCGGCCACCCCCACCACGAGCGGGCCCGGAAGTACCTGCCGCTGGGCGTGAGCTCCGTGTTCTCGTTCGGCGTGACGGCCACCTCTGAGCTCACCGGGCGGCAGGTCGGCGAGCGGTTCATCGAGAACCTGCAGCTGGCCAGCCACCTCGCCAACATCGGCGACGCCCGCACCCTCGTGCTGCACCCCGCCTCCACCACGCACCAGCAGCTCAGCCCCGAGCAGCTGCAGGTGGGCGGGGTGTCCGAGGACCTCATCCGCATCTCCGTGGGCATCGAGGACGCCGAGGACATCCTCTGGGACCTCGACCAGGCCCTCTCCGCGGCCACCGGGCTCGCCCGGGCGTCCGCCCCGACCGTCGAAGGAGCACTCCGATGACCGCCGAGACCCGCACCTGGCAGGGCCCGAGCGCCCCCGAGCGGCTGAACCTGCTGCGCAGCACGGAGTCGATCGCCATCGTGGGGGCGTCCGACAAGCCCTCCCGCGCCTCCTACTTCGTCTCCACGTACCTGCTGTCCTCCTCGCCGTACCGGGTGTACTTCGTCAACCCGGTGCTGCGGGAGATCATGGGCCGGCCGGTCTACCCGTCCCTGGCGGACCTGCCGGAGACCCCCGACCTCGTCGACGCCTTCCGGCGCCACGACGACCTCCCGGACGTGGCGCGCGACGCCGTGGCCGTCGGGGCGAGGACGCTGTGGCTGCAGCTGGGCTCCTGGCACGAGGGAGCCGCCCGGATCGCCGAGGAGGGGGGCCTCCGCGTGGTCATGGACCGCTGCCTGAAGATCGAGCACGCCCGCTTCCACGGCGGCCTCCACCTGGCCGGCTTCAACACCGGGGTCATCTCGGCGAAGCGGCAGGTCCTCTCCTGAGGGACCCCGTCCCGGGACGCCCCCGGGACACGTGCGACGGCCCCGGAACCCTGGAGCTTCCGGGGCCGTCGCACGTCCGGCGGGGCGGTCGCTACACGCGCTCGAGCACGAACGTCACGTCGGCCTTCAGGCTCTGGCTGACCACGCAGTACCGCTCCGTGGCGCGCGCGAGGCGCTCCAGGGCGGTGTCGTCGAGGTCCGCGTCCACCCGGGCGGTGACCACGACGTCCTGGACGCCGACGGGCACGGAGCGGTCGACGCCCAGGGTGCCGCGGGCGTCGAACATGCCCTCCGCGGTCAGCTCGGCCGAGCGCACCTCCACGCCCATGGCGGTGGCGACGCTGCGCAGCGTCACCCCGGCGCAGGCCACGAGCGCGTCGAGGAGCATGTCCCCGGAGCAGGCGTCGCTGCCGTCACCGCCGGTGGCGGCGTGCGGGCCGCCGCGCACGGGGCCCGCCCAGGTGTCCACCGTGCAGGTCAGGCCGGGGTCGCGGAAGTCCCCGTGGGAGTGCAGGGGCGTGCGGGCCGCCTCCGGCTCCGCCCGGTAGCGGTCCTTGAGCGGCGCCTGGAGCTGTCGGAGTTCCGCGGCGGTCATCTGGGTTCGAGATTCCATGCTGTCACTGTAGAGCGTCCGGCGCGGACGGCACCACGCGGGGCGCCCGCGCCGGACGGGCCCGGCGGACCGGCCGGGCCCGCCGGCTCAGCGGGCCCGCTCGACCGCCTGCTCGTCCCAGTACGCGCGGGTGGTGACCACGTCGGTGCCGTCCCACGCCCCGAGCCCGGACAGCCCGGGGACGTCGCCGCTGTGGAACACCGGCTCCAGCCCCTGCTTGCGCTGGGCCTCGTAGTTCTTCAGCACCCGCACGGCCACCCCGGCCAGCAGCACCAGGGCCACGAGGTTGATCGTGGCCATGAAGGCCATGAACAGGTCCGCGAGGGACCAGACGAGGTCCAGCGCGAGCACCGCACCGGCGAAGACGAAGACCAGCACCAGCACGCGGTAGCCGGCCATGACGGCCCGCGAGCCGCTGAGGAAGCGGATGTTGGACTCGCCGTAGTAGTAGTTGCCGATCACCGAGGTGAACGCGAAGAGGAAGATCGCCACGGTCAGGAAGTGCACCGCCCAGTTGCCCAGCTGCAGGGCGAGCGCGGACTGGGTGAGGGACGCGCCCTCCCGGCCGCCGAACTCGGGGTTCGAGAGCAGCACGATGAACGCGGTGATCGAGCAGATGATCCAGGTGTCGAAGTACACGCCCAGCGCCTGGACGAAGCCCTGCTTGGCCGGGTGGGAGATCGAGGCGGTCGCCCCGGCGTTGGGCGCCGACCCCATGCCGGCCTCGTTGGAGAACAGCCCGCGCTTCATGCCCTGGATGATGACGCCGATCAGGCCGCCGGTGACGAACTCCCGGATGCCGAAGGCACCCGTCAGGATCTGGCCGAGCACGGCCGGGACCTCGCCGATGTTCAGGACCACCACGAGCAGGCCGAGGACGATGTAGAGCACCGCCATGACCGGGACGACGATCTCGGAGACCGCGGAGATGCGCCGGATGCCGCCGAAGATGATCGCGGCGGTGAGCCCGACCAGCACGGCGCCCACCAGGATGCGGAACCAGAGGGTGTCCACGGCGGTGATGTCGAGGCCGAAGGACCCGCCCAGGGCGTCGACGATGGAGTTGGACTGCACGGAGTTGAACACGAAGCCGTAGGTGAGGGTGATGACGACCGCGAAGAGCAGCCCCATCCACCGCGCGCCGATGCCGCGCTCCATGTAGAAGGCCGGTCCGCCCACGTAGCCGGCGGGGGCCTTGATCTTGTAGAGCTGGCCGAGCAGGGACTCCACGAAGGCGCTGGCCGCGCCGATGCCGGCGATCACCCACATCCAGAAGACGGCGCCGGGGCCGCCGAGGCTGATCGCGATGGCCACGCCGGCGATGTTCCCGGTGCCGACGCGGGCCGCGGCCGAGACCGTGAACGCGCGGAAGGAGGAGATGCCCTTCTTGCCGTCCTCGGCCATGCCGGGCTTGTCGGCGAGCACCCGGAACATCTCCGGGATGAGCCGCAGCTGCACCACGCCGGTGCGGACGGTCAGGTAGAGGCCCACCCCGACGAGGACGGCGAACACCACGTACCACACCCAGGTCCCCAGGGTGCCCACGAACTCGGTCAAGAGATCCATTCCAACTCCGAACTGTGACGGGCGCGGCCCCGGACGTGGGTCTGCGGGGCCGCGTGAACGACAGGAGCGCCCTGTTGGGCACGCCATCGGCACACTCTAGTGGAAGTGACGGGCGTCTCGGTCCCCGTCCCGTACGCCGAGGTCGCGGCCGGCGACGGCCGGCCGCGACCTCGGGGAGTCGGTGGGCGGGGTCAGATCACGCGCACTGCGCCCTTGTCCGCGGAGGTGACCATGGAGGCGTAGGCGCGCAGGGCCTTGGAGACCTGCCGCTCCCGCGGCCTGGTGGGGTGCCAGGGCGCAGGCCCCCTGGCCTGGCGCCGGGCGGCGAGCGTCGCGTCGTCGACGTTGACCCGCAGCACCCGCCGCGCGACGTCGATCTCGATCTCGTCGCCGCTCTCGATGAGCCCCACGGCGCCGCCGGCGGCGGCCTCCGGGGAGATGTGCCCGATGGAGAGGCCGGAGGTGCCTCCGGAGAACCGGCCGTCGGTGATCAGCGCGCACTCCCGGCCCAGGCCGAGGCCCTTGAGGTAGGAGGTGGGGTAGAGCATCTCCTGCATCCCCGGCCCGCCCTTGGGCCCCTCGTGGGTGATGACCACGATGTCGCCGGACTGCACGTTCTTGGAGAGGATCTCGAACACGGCCTCGTCCTGGGACTCCACCACGAACGCCCTGCCGACGAAGTGGAAGAGCTCCTCGTCGATGCCGGCGGTCTTGATCACCGCCCCGTCCTCGGCGATGTTGCCGTAGAGGATCGCCAGGCCGCCGTCCGCCGTGTAGGCGTGCTCCACGGAGCGGATACAGCCGTCGGCGGCGTCGGTGTCCAGGGACTCGAACTCGTTGGCGGTGGAGAAGGCCTGCGTGGTGCGCACGCCGCCGGGGGCGGCGTGGAAGAGCTTCCGGGCGCGCTCCGAGGACCGGCCGCCGCGGATGTCCCACTCGTCGAGCCACGTGGCCAGGTCCGGGGCGTGCACGGTGTGCACGTCCTCGTTGAGCAGCCCCGCGCGGCGCAGCTCGCCGAGGATCGCGGGGATCCCGCCGGCACGGTGGACGTGCTCGATGTGGAACCTCGTGGAGTTCGGGGCGACCTTGCACAGGCACGGCACCCGGCGGGACAGGGCGTCGATGTCCGGGAGGGTGAAGTCGACCTCGCCCTCCTGGGCGGCGGCGAGGATGTGCAGGATGGTGTTGGTGGACCCGCCCATGGCGATGTCCAGGGCCATGGCGTTCTCGAAGGCGGCCTTCGTGGCGATGTTGCGCGGCAGCACGGACTCGTCGTCCTGCTCGTAGTAGCGGCAGCACAGGTCCACCACGCGGCGGCCGGCCTCGAGGAACAGCTCCTTGCGGGCCACCTGGGTGGCCAGCGTGGTGCCGTTGCCGGGCAGGGACAGCCCCAGGGCCTCGGTGAGGCAGTTCATGGAGTTGGCGGTGAACATGCCCGAGCAGGACCCGCAGGTGGGGCAGGCGTTGCGCTCGATCTGGCCCAGCTGCTCGTCGGTGACGGACTCGTCCACGGCCATGGACATGGCGTCCACCAGGTCCAGGCGGTGCTCCACGACGCCCTCGACGGCCTCGCCGGACTCCATGGGCCCGCCGGAGACGAAGACCACCGGGATGTTCAGCCGCAGCGCGGCCAGCAGCATGCCCGGGGTGATCTTGTCGCAGTTGGAGATGCACACCAGGGCGTCGGCCCGGTGGGCGTTGACCATGTACTCCACGGAGTCCGCGATGATGTCGCGGGAGGGCAGGGAGTAGAGCATGCCGTCGTGGCCCATCGCGATGCCGTCGTCGACCGCGATGGTGTTGAACTCCTTGGCCACGCCCCCCGCCTCCCGGATCGCGGAGGCCACGAGGTCGCCCATGTCCTTGAGGTGCACGTGGCCCGGCACGAACTGCGTGTAGGAGTTGGCGATCGCGACGATCGGCTTCCCGAAGTCGTCGTCGCCCATGCCGGTGGCCCGCCACAGGGCGCGGGCGCCGGCCATGTTCCGGCCGTGGGTCGAGGTGCGGGAGCGGAGGTGGGGCATGGCGCGGCTGCGTCTCCTTGGTCGGGTCCTGAAACGAGGGGGCCGGTGGGGCCGCCGCCCAGAATACGCGCCGCCGCGCCGTCGTCCCGCTTCCCGGACTGCCGTCTCAGCATGTGGTCGCCAGGGTGCGCTCCTACACTGGGGCACGACCCGACCCGAAGGAGGACTCCCCCATGAGCCAGCACGCCACGCCCCCGCGGCCGGACGACGGCGCCTCCTTCTCCGTGGGACTGGCGGAGGCCGTCGACCCGCTCGTGATGGCGCTCGACGTCGGCTCCACGGGCAGCCGGGGCGGCCTGCACGACGCCACGGGGACCCCGGTGCGCGGCTACCGGCACAAGATCGAGCACGAGTTCACCACCGGGGCCGACGGCACCTCCGTGATCGACCCCGACCAGGTCGCCGGGGAGCTGGCGAGGATCCTCGACCTCGTCCTGGCCGACCCGGCACTGGCCGGCCGGGTGGCCGGGGTGGCCCTGGACACCTTCGCGTCCTCGCTCGTGGGGGTCGGCGCCGACGGCCGGGCGCTGACCCCCTGCTTCACCTACGCGGACTCCCGGTGCGCGGAGCATCTGGCGGCGCTGCGCGCGGAGCTCGACGAGTCCGCGGTCCTCCAGCGCACGGGCACCCGTCTGCACACCTCCTACCTCGCCCCGCGGCTGCGCTGGATCCGCGAGACGGACCCGCGGACGTGGGAGCGGGCCCGGCGGTGGATGTCCCTCGGGGAGTACGTGCACCTGCGCCTGCTCGGCACCGCGTGCGCCGGGACCGCCACGGCGGCCTGGACCGGCCTGCTGGACCGGCGCACGGGCCGGTGGGACGAGCAGCTGCTGCTGTCCTGCGGCCTGTCCCCCGGACAGCTCAGCCCCGTGCTCGACCCGCACGAGCCGGTCCCGGACGTCGCCGGCTCCGCGGCCCGGCGCTGGCCCGCCCTCGAGGGCGCGCGCTGGTTCGCACCCGTGGCCGACGGGCTGAGCGCCAACCTGGGCTCGGGCGGGGCCGACGCCTCGACCCTGGTGGTCTCCGCCGCCACCTCGGGGGCCGCGCGCGTGCTGCTGCACGCGATCCCGGAGCGGGTCCCCAGCGGGCTGTGGTGCTACCGCGTCGACTCCCGGCGCTGCCTGCTGGGCGGGGCCCTCAACGACGTCGGACGGGCGATCGGCTGGCTCGGGAGCACGGTGCGGCTGCCGGAGGGCGCCACGCTGCAGGACGTCGCCGAGGCGGAGGTCGCCGAGGGCACCCCGGTGGTGCTGCCCTTCTTCACGGGCGAGCGCTCGACCGGCTGGGCCGGCGGCGCCCGGGCGGTGCTGGCCGAGGTCACCGCCGCGGCCACCGGCGCGGACCTGGCACGCGGCGTGCTGGAGGGCGTGGCGGCCTCCTACGCGCGCGTGGCCGACCAGCTCGAGGACGTCGCCGGCGGCGTGCAGCGCGTGGTGGCCTCGGGCAGCGCGTCCCAGGACGTGCCGGGGCTGATGCAGATCCTCGCCGACACCCTCGGCAAGCCCGTGGCCCGGGCCGAGTTCAAGCGCGCCACGCTGCGCGGCACGGCCCTGCTCGCCCTCGAGACCCTCGCCCCGGGCGTCGGGCGGGCCCGTCCGCCCTACGGCCCGGAGCGCGCGCCGGTGCCGGAGCGGGCCGGGCACTACCGCGCGGTCCGCGCCCGCTTCGAGGAGCTCTACGGCGCGGCCGTCACCTCCTGAGCCGGCCGCGGATCCCACCGGGATCCGCGGCCGGGGACGGCACCGCACACGGACACAATGCTGTGCCTCTGCGAAAACCGTGGCCCCGCCGGGATGCGTCTTCCTACCGTGGGAGCGGGAGCCGGTCGCCGCCGCGGCACCGCCTCCTCCGCCCCATCCCACCGCACGGGAGGACGACGATGGAGGACATCCTGGGCCGGGAGCAGGCCGCCCGGCTGCACCGGGCGCTCGAGGACGCAGGCGTCGGCGGGCGCCGGCTGTGGGTGCGCTACCTCGCCCTCGGCGGGACCGCCGGGGAGCTCGAGGTCGAGGGCTACCGGCACGGCTGCCTGGACCTGCCCGTGCGCCAGCGCGACCTGCTGGCCTGGGCGGCCAACACGCTGCTCGACCGACGCTTCCACCCGCGAGTGCCCGCGAGCGGCGATCTCGCCGGTGCGGTGGGCGCCGGGGCGGACCGGGGCGGCCGGGCGGGCCCCGCCGGCGCGGACTGAGCACCCGGGCCCCGTCCCGCACCGGGGGTTGACCGCGCCGGGGGACGGTGCCACGCTGGCCTCCATCAGCAGTGTGCTTACCGATCGAGGCGGCCCTGATGAAGGCGATGGTGTACCGCGGACCCTACAAGGTGCGCGTGGAGGAGAAGGACGTCCCGGGGATCGAGCACCCCAACGACGCGATCGTGCGGGTGACCACGGCGGCGATCTGCGGATCCGACCTGCACCTCTACCACGGGATGATGCCCGACACCCGGGTGGGGATGACCTTCGGCCACGAGTTCGTCGGGGTGGTCCACGAGGTCGGACCGTCGGTGGAGCGGTTGAAGCCTGGGGACCGGGTGATGGTGCCGTTCAACGTGTACTGCGGCTCCTGCTGGTTCTGCGCCCGGGGCCTGTACTCCAACTGCCACAACGTGAACCCCAACGCCACCGCGGTGGGCGGGATCTACGGCTACTCCCACACCTGCGGGGGCTACGACGGCGGTCAGGCCGAGTTCGTGCGGGTGCCCTTCGCCGACGTGGGGCCCTCGGTCATCCCGGACTGGATGGAGGAGGAGGACGCGGTGCTGTGCACCGACGCGCTGGCCACCGGCTACTTCGGAGCCCAGCTGGGCGACATCGCCGAGGGCGACACCGTGGTGGTGCTCGGCGCCGGGCCGGTGGGGCTGTACGCGGCGAAGTCGGCGTGGCTGATGGGCGCGGGGCGGGTGATCGTGGTCGACCACCTGGACTACCGGCTGGCGAAGGCCCGGCAGTTCGCCCACGCCGAGACGGTGAACTTCGCCGAGCACGACGACGTCGTGGTGGAGCTCAAGCGCACCACCGACCACCTCGGGGCTGACGTGGTGATCGACGCCGTGGGGGCCGAGGCGGACGGGAACTTCACCCAGCACGTCACCGCGGCCAAGCTCAAGCTGCAGGGCGGGTCACCGATCGCGCTGAACTGGGCGATCGACGCCGTGCGCAAGGGCGGGACGGTGTCGGTGATGGGCGCCTACGGGCCGATGTTCAGCGCGGTGAAGTTCGGCGACGCGCTGAACAAGGGCCTGACCCTGCGGATGAACCAGTGCCCCGTGAAGCGGCAGTGGCCGCGGCTGTTCGAGCACATCCGCCACGGCTATTTGAAGCCCAGCGACATCGTGACCCACCGCATCCCCCTGGAGCACATCGCCGAGGGCTACCACATCTTCTCCGCCAAGCTGGACGGCTGCATCAAGCCGCTCATCGTGCCGGGCACCTCCTGAGGAAGGACGCTGCGACCATGACCTCCACCCCGTACACCGCCGGCGAGGCCCGGCGCCCGGTGGACCGCGCGGAGCTGCGGTCCCGCATTCCCGGCTGGGGCGCCGACCTGGACCCGGCCGACCGCCCGTCCGTGCCGAAGCTGCGCTACGACCCCGGCGCCTCCGGGGCGCACTGGGAGTTCCCGGAGCGCCAGGAGGAGCGGTGGCCGCGGGAGCGGTCGATCGAGCACGCGGAGCTTCCCCCCGTCTTCGGCACCTCCTGCCCGCCCAAGGGCCTCTCCGGGGTGCTGCGCCGGCACGCCTACCGCAGGTACAGCGAGGCCCGGGCCGCGCACTGGCTGATCCTGCTCGCCGCCGACCGCATCGACGCCTGGGAGAGCCACCTCGTCTCCTTCGCGAGCCTGCGCCCGGACAACCCGGTCACCGAGACCGGGGTGCGCTCCGAGCTCACCCGGCACGGGCTGTCCTCCCGCACCGGGCAGAGGCGCGCCGACCTCTCCCACCAGTGGCTGGACCCGCTCGTCGTCGCCGGGCCCTGGGTGCTGGCCGGCGGCGCCGCCGTCGCCGCCGGGCGGGCCCTGCTGCGGCGCGTGCGGTGAGGCGGGCTCAGCCCGCGCCGACGAGCAGCAGGGTCGTCCCGAAGACCAGGCCGGAGACCACGAGCACCACGGTGGTGTAGCCCAGGATGTCGCGGATCTTCAGCCCGGCGATGGCCAGCAGCGGCAGGGCCCAGAACGGCTGGATCATGTTGGTCCACTGGTCGCCGTAGGAGATGGCCATAATCATCACGGCCGGGTCCACGTCCAGCCGGGCCCCCGCGTCGAGCAGGATCGGGGCCTGGATCGCGATCTGGCCGCCGCCCGAGGGGACGAAGAAGTTCACGATGCCCGCGGAGAGGAACGCGAGCAGCCCCAGCGTCTGGGGCGAGGCGACGGCCACGATCGAGTCGGAGAGCACCTGGATCAGCCCGGTCGCCGCCATCATCCCCATGATCCCGGCGTAGAGCGGGAACTGCAGAAGGATGTCGCCGACGTTGGCGGCGGCGTTCTTGATCAGGGCCATGACCTCGAAGGCGTTGCGGGCGATCAGGAAGATCAGGGCCAGGAACATCCAGTTCACGATGTCGAGCGTCACGGTGCCGCCCTCGGCGAAGTGCAGCACCAGGTAGCCGGCGAGGGCCAGCCCGACGACCAGGGTGGGGACCCTGCTGGCGTCGAGCCGGTCGGCGGGGGTGGCGACCTCGTCCTCGCCGACCGTCTGCTCCGACGCGGCGAGGGCGGCGGCGGTCATCCGGTGGGCGGGGTCCACGGCCCGCGGGGCGACGAGCCACAGGGCCAGGGCGACCAGCACGACCGTGACCACGGCGGCCGTGATGTTCCAGGCGGAGAAGGTGGTCTCGGTGATGGGCACGGTGCGCCCGATCTGCTCCTCGATGAAGGAGCCGGGGGTGGCCGCGGTGAGCGGCCCGGACCCGGAGTAGCCCATGTGCCAGACCACGAAGCCGGAGAACCCGGAGGCCACGAGCATGGGGAAGCTCAGCTCCAGGCCGCGGCGGTCCCCCTCGGCGGCGACGTCGCGGGCGAGCAGGGCGCCGACGACGAGACCGAGACCCCAGGTGATCAGGGAGGCGGTCGCTGCCACGAGGAAGACGAACACGTAGGCCTGCAGCGCCGTGCGGGGCACCCGGGCGAGGCCGCCGAGCAGCCGGCGCACCGGCCGGGTGTTGGCGAGGGCGTGGCCCAGCAGCAGGATCAGCGCCATCTGCGTCATGAAGGCGAGCAGCCCGGCGAGCCCCTCGCCCCAGCCGCGCAGCACGTCGGCGGGCCCGGCGTCGGTGAGCAGCAGCGCCATGACCCCCACGGCGACGCTCAGCAGGATCGCGAAGTTCAGCGCGGACGGGATGTACTTCTCGACGACCGAGTTGACGGGCCGCATGGCCCGGGCGATCGCGGGCTCACGGATGTCGGTGCTCATGACGGGATCTCCTGCGGTGGGGGCGCGCGGGAACCACGCCGGACCCCGGTGACCACGGGTGCTCGTGGTCACCGGGGGCGGACGTGGTTCCGCGCAGCGGTGGGGGCGGTGCGGGGGCGGGTCGCGGGGACCGGGCGGGGTCAGTCGCGGTGGAGCAGCAGCGCCTCGCCCTGGCCGCCGCCGCCGCAGAGGGAGACCGCGGCCCGGCCGGAGCCGCGGCGGGAGAGCTCGAGCGCCGCGTGCAGGGCCAGGCGCGCCCCGGAGGCGCCGATCGGGTGGCCGAGGGACACGGCGCCGCCGTGGATGTTGGCCCGCTCCAGCGGGTAGTCCAGGTCCCGCAGGGACTGGATCAGCACGGACGCGAACGCCTCGTTGATCTCGATGAAGTCGAGGTCCTGCACGGACCAGCCGGCCTTCCGGACCGCGGCCTCGATGGCCCGGGACGGCTGGGAGTGCAGGGAGGTGTCGGGCCCGGCGACCTGGCCGGGGGCCCCGACGACGGCGAGGTGCTCCAGCCCGTGGCGCTCGGCGTATCCCCGGCTGGTCAGCACCACGGCCGCCGCCCCGTCGGACAGCGGCGAGGAGTTGCCGGCGGTGATGGTGCCGTCCTGCGCGAACGCCGGTCGCAGCCTCCCCATGGACTCGGCCGTGGAGTCCGGCCGGATGCCCTGGTCGGCGTCGACCACGAGCGGGTCGCCCTTGCGCTGCGGGATCGTCACCGGGGCGATCTCCTCGCGGAGGACGCCGTCGGCGGTGGCGCGGGCCGCGCGCCGGTGGCTCAGCGCCGCGACCTCGTCCTGCTCCGCGCGGGAGATGGACCGCTCGCCGTTGCCGGACTCGGTGAGCGCGCCCATGGAGACGCGGGCGGCGACGTCCACGAGCCCGTCCGTGGCCACGGCGTCCTGGAGGGCCAGGTCGCCGTAGCTCTTGCCCTGCCGCACGCCCGCGGCCAGGTGCGGGGCGTTGGTCATGGACTCCTGGCCGCCGGCCACGACGATCTCGGCCTCGCCGGCCCGGATCATCCGGGCGGCGTTGGTGATGGCCACGAGCCCGGAGAGGCAGACCTTGTTGACGGTCTCGGCGGGCACCCCGAGCGGGATGCCCGCGGTGACCGCCGCCTGGCGGGCGGGGTTCTGACCGGCCCCGGCCTGCAGGACGTGGCCCATGATCACGTAGTCCACCCGGTCGGGGGCGAGCCCGGCGCGCTCGAGCGCGCACGTGATGGCGTGGGCGCCCAGCTCGGCCGCGGTGAGCGACGCCAGCTGACCCAGGATCTTGCCCTGGGGCGTGCGGGCGCCGGACAGGATGACGACGTCGTTCGGGGTGTTCATCGGTTCTCCTCGGCAGCACCTGGTGCGGTGGGAACGGCCCCGGTGGGGACGCTCTCGGGGGTGACGTCCTGCAGCTCGGTGCGGAAGGACGCCTCGGTCCTCGCGCGGACCTCGTCCTCGGTGACGCCGGGGGCGAGGCTGCGCAGCACGAGCCCGCCGTCCTCGACGTCGAAGACGCACAGGTCCGTGACGATGCGGTCGACCACGCCCACACCGGTGAGCGGGAGGTCGCACTCGGTCCTGATCTTGGCGGAGCCGTCCTTGGTCACGTGCTCGGTGAGCACGACGACGCGCGGGGTGCCCGCGACGAGGTCCATGGCCCCGCCCATGCCCTTGACCATCTTGCCGGGGATCATCCAGTTGGCGAGGTCGCCCGAGCCGGAGACCTGCATGGCCCCGAGGATCGCGGTCTTGACGTGGCCGCCGCGGATCATCCCGAAGGACGTGGCGGAGTCGAAGATCGAGGCCCCGGGCAGCAGCGTGACGGTCTGCTTGCCGGCGTTGATGAGGTCCGGGTCCTCCTCCCCCTCGTAGGGGAACGGGCCCATGCCGAGCACGCCGTTCTCGGACTGCAGCACCACGTTCACGCCCTCGGGCAGGTTGTTGGCCACCAGGGTGGGGATGCCGATGCCGAGGTTGACGTAGTCGCCGTCGGAGAGCTCCAGGGCGGCGATCGCCGCCATCTCGTCGCGGGTCCAGCTCATGCGTGGTCTCCGTTCTGCGGGGAGGGCCGCCCGGCCGCGGCGGGGCGGGGGCGGACGGTGCGCTGCTCGATGTCCTTGGGGGCGCCGCTGTACCGCACGACGTGCTGGACGTAGACGCCGGGGGTCACGACGTGGTCCGGGTGGATCTCGCCCACCGGCACGAGGTGCTCGACCTCCGCGACGGTGAGCTTCCCCGCGGTCGCGACGATCGGGTTGAAGTTGCGGGCGGTGTAGCGGTAGACGAGGTTCCCGTCGGTGTCCCCGGTGTGGGCGTGCACGAGGGCGATGTCGGCGACGATGCCGCGCTCCTGCACGTAGGTCTCGCCGTCGAACTCGGCGTGCGGCTTGCCCTCGGCCACGAGGGTGCCGACCCCGGTCCTCGTGTAGAAGGCGGGGATGCCCGCGCCGCCGGCCCGGAGCCGCTCGGCGAGCGTGCCCTGCGGGTTGAACTCGACCTCGAGCTCGCCGTCCAGGTACTGCTGGGCGAAGAGCTTGTTCTCGCCCACGTAGGAGGCGAGCACCTTCGCCACCTGGTGGTTCTCCAGCAGCACCCCGAGGCCCTTGCCGTCCACGCCCATGTTGTTGGAGACCACCGTGAGACCGGTGGCCCCGGAGGCGCGGACCGCCTCGATGAGGTCCCGCGGGATCCCGCTGAGCCCGAACCCGCCGACGGCGAGCGTCATGCCGTCCCGCAGGTGCTCCGCCAGCAGCTCGGCGGCGTTGTCGATGACCTTGGACACCCGTGTCCCCTCCTGTCGGTGAACTGTGACCCAGGACTCAATCTAGGAACACCCCACATACCGGTCAACCGGGAGACCGGGATCCCGGGGAGGTTCCTCAGCATCCGGCCACCCGACCCCCGAATGTCCATATAGTGGAGTCCATGACGGGAAAGGTCGGGGCCGGCTCCGGCACCCAGGTGGTCCACCGCGTGGCGCAGCTGCTGCGCGCCGTCGCAGGGCGGGAGCAGGGCGGCACCGTGGCGGAGCTCGCGGCGGCGACCGGGCTGACGCGGCCCACCGTGCACCGCCTCCTGGCGGGGCTGGCCGAGGAGGGACTGGTGGACCGCCCGGCCGGCGGCACGGCGTGGCAGCTCGGCCCGGAGCTCTACGTGCTGGGCGCGGTCGCGGCCCACCGCTACCCGATCCGGGAGCTGGCCGGGCCGTCGCTGCGCCGGCTCGCCGAGGCCACGGGGGAGAGCGCGTTCCTCTCGGCCCGCCGGGGACCCGAGACGGTGTGCCTGGCGCGGGTGGAGGGGGCGTTCCCGATCCGCTCCCACGTGCTCTACGAGGGCCTGCGGCTGCCGCTGGGGGTGGCCTCGGCCGGCCTGGCGGTCCTGGCCCACCTGCCGGACGCGGAGGTGGAGCGGATCCTCGCCGCCGGCACCGGGGCCCGGGCCGGGTGGGGCCCGCTGCACACCCCCGAGCGGATCCGCGAGCTGCTGGAGGGCGTGCGGCGGGAGGGCTTCGCGGTGAACCCGGGGCTGATCGTGGAGGGCAGCTGGGGCATGGCCGCGGCGGTCTTCGACGCGACCGGCGCGCCCGTCTACGCCCTGAGCCTCACGGGGATCGAGCCCCGCTTCACCGGGGAGCGCCGCGGGCTCCTGGGGCGGGCCCTGCTCACGGAGGCCCACCGGCTCTCCCGGGAGCTGGGCCACCGCTGAGCGGCCCCGACCCGCTCAGCGGGCCGTCCAGCCGCCGTCCATCGTGTAGGACGCGCCGGTGACCATGGAGGCGTGCGGCCCGGCCAGCCACGCCACGAGGCTGCCGACGTCCTCGGGGTCCACGAGCTTCTTCACGGGCGTCTCGCCGAGCATGATCCGCTCCACGACCTCGGACTCGGGGATCCCGTGCACCCTGGCCTGGTCGGCGACCTGCTTCTCGACCAGCGGGGTGCGCACGTAGCCGGGGTTGACGCAGTTGCTGGTCACCCCGTGCGCCGCCCCCTCCAGGGCCACGGTCTTGGACAGGCCCTCGAGGCCGTGCTTGGCCGCGACGTAGGCGCTCTTGTACGGGGAGGCCCGCAGCCCGTGCACGGACGAGATGTTCACGACCCGCCCCCAGCCCCGGTCGTACATGTGCGGCAGGGCCGCCCGGACCAGCAGGAACGGGCTCTCGAGCATGAGCACGAGGATCCGGTGGAAGTCCGCGGGGTCGAAGTCCTGGATCGGGGCGACCTTCTGGATGCCGGCGTTGTTCACGAGCACGTCCACCTCCAGGCTCAGCCCGGCCAGCGCCGCGGTGTCGAGCAGGTCCACGGCCCACGCCCGCCCGCCGAGCTCGCCGGCGACCCGCTGCGCGCCGGCCTCGTCGACGTCGGCCACCACCACGCGCGCCCCGGCGCCCGCCAGCGCGCGGGCCGCGGCCAGCCCGATGCCGCTCGCCCCCCCGGTCACCAGCGCGGTGCGGCCCTCGAGGCTCTTGTCCTGGAACATGGAGATCCTTCCGTCCGTCCGCCGCGCCCACGGGGTCCGGGGCGCCGGTCACCGTCACGGTATGTGATCCGGAGCACGACGGCGAGCAGGGACCCGCGCGTCACACGGCGTCATGCCCGTCACGCGGACCCCGAATGGCGCCACGTCCGGGCCGTGGGATTGGATGGGACCGTCACCATCCAGAGCGGCCGAGAGACCTGGCTCGACGACGCCGCAGCAACCCGCACGGACGGCCCCCGCGCCCGCCGCCCCGGTGCTACCGCCAGGACCGATGGAAAGGACAGCGCCTCATGCTGCACAGTACCGACCGCATCCTCACGTCCCACGTGGGGTCCCTGCCGCGCACGCCCGAGCTGCTGGAGGCCAACCGCGCCAAGGGCAACGTGCCGGAGGCCGAGTACGACCGGCTCCTCCAGGACTCCGTGGTCGACGTCGTGCGCCGGCAGCGCGACGCGGGCGTCGACGTCGTCAACGACGGCGAGTACGGCCACGTCATGGCCTCGGAGGTGGACTACGGCGCGTGGTGGCACTACGTCTTCGCCCGGATCTCGGGCCTCACCCCCGGCACCGTGGACCTGTGGGAGCTGGAGCCGCGGCGCTCCTCCCCCGGCCACGTGGTGCTGACGAGCTTCGGGGACCGCCGCGACCGCCGGATCTTCGCCGACGCCTACTCGGACCCCACGTCCGGGATCACCACGGGCAAGCAGGCCCCGTTCCCGCAGATCACCGGGAAGCTCGAGTACACCGGCCACGCGGCGCTGGAGGCGGACATCCGCAACCTCAAGGCCGCGCTGCAGGCCACGGGTGCGAGCGAGGGCTACCTCGCCTCCCTCTCCCCCGGCTCCTGCGCCCGGCTGGAAAACTCGTACTACGCCGACGAGGACGAGGTCCTCACCGCGTGCGCCGAGGTCATGCGGGAGGAGTACCGGGCCATCACCGACGCCGGGCTGATCGTGCAGATCGACGACCCGTCCATCGCGGAGAACTGGGACCAGGTCAATCCGGAGCCCGGTGTGGAGGACTACCTCGCGTTCACCCGCAAGCGCGTGGAGGCCCTCAACTACGCCCTCGAGGGCATCCCGGAGGAGCAGGTGCGCTTCCACCTGTGCTGGGGGTCCTGGCACGGCCCGCACACCACGGACCTCGAGTTCAAGCACCTCGTGGAGCTCATGCTCTCGATCCGGGCCGGCGGCTACAGCTTCGAGGCCGCCAACGTCCGGCACGAGCACGAGTGGCGGGTCTGGGAGGACCACCGGCTGCCCGAGGGGAAGGTCATCGTGCCCGGGGTCGTCTCCCATGCCACGAACGTGGTGGAGCACCCCGAGCTCGTCGCGGACCGGATCGAACGGTTCGCGCGCCACGTCGGGCGCGAGAACGTCATCGCCTCGACCGACTGCGGCCTGGGCGGGCGGGTGCACCCGCAGATCGCGTGGGCCAAGCTCGAGGCCCTCACGGCCGGCGCGGACCTCGCCTCGCAGCGGCTGTTCGGCTGAGCGGCGCCGCCGGGTCCGGCCCCACCCCGGACCCGGCGGCGTCACGGTGTCCGGGGCCGGCCCGGCACGGCCGCCCGGGCACCGTCTTTCCCCCGACACAGAGGCCCGTCCCCCGGCCCGTGTAGTGACAGCCGTCACTTTTCTCCGTAGGATCCTGTTGAACTACCGAACGTTCGGTTATTAGGCGTTCGGTTCCGCCGAGGACGGCACCGTCCCCGACCCCACTGGAGATCCCATGGCGCACGCTGATTCCGCCCCGGCAGGGCGGCACGAGATGTCCCGCGAGGAGCGCAAGGTCCTCGCCGGCACGCTCGTGGGCACCACCATCGAGTGGTACGACTTCTTCATCTACGCCCAGGCCGCCGCCTTCGTCCTCGCGCCACTGTTCTTCGAGCCGCTGAGCCAGGAGAACGCCGGCCTCGCCCAGGTGGTCGCGTGGGCCTCCCTGGGCATCAGCTTCCTGTTCCGCCCGCTGGGGGCGGTGGTGGCCGGCCACCTCGGCGACAAGTACGGCCGCAAGCTCGTGCTGGTCCTCACCCTCGTGGGGATGGGCGCGGCGACCATGCTGATCGGCCTGCTGCCCACCTACGCCGCGATCGGCATCTGGGCCCCGATCCTGCTGGTGCTCCTGCGCATCATGCAGGGCTTCTCCGCCGGCGGCGAGTGGGGTGGTGCGGCCCTGATGTCCGTGGAGCACGCCCCGCGGAACAAGCGCGGGCTGTTCGGGGCGTACCCGCAGATCGGCGTGCCGCTGGGCATGCTGCTGGCCACCACCTTCATGTTCGCCCTGACCTCGACGATGTCCCCGGAGGACTTCCAGGCCTGGGGCTGGCGGATCCCGTTCCTCTCCTCCGTGGTGCTCATCGTGGTCGGCTACCTGATCCGCAAGACCGTGGACGAGTCCCCGGTGTTCAAGGAGATGCAGCTGCGCAAGAAGGAGTCCTCCGCCCCGCTGGGCCAGCTGTTCAAGCACAACTCCAAGGAGGTCGTCCTCGCGGCGCTGATCTTCGCCGCGAACAACGCCGCCGGCTACCTGGTCATCGCGTTCTTCGCCTCCTACGGCGCGCAGGCCCTCGGCATGCCGCGCTCGCAGACCCTGATCGCCTCCCTGGTCGGCGGCGTCGGCTGGCTCGTGTTCACCATGTTCGGCGGCTGGATCTCGGACCGGATCGGGCGCGTGCGCACCTTCCAGATCGGCTACGGCATCATCATCCTCTGGGCGGTCCCGATGTGGTTCCTGCTCGACACCGCGTCCCTGCCGCTGTTCGCCCTGGCCATCGTGATCCTCACCGTGGGCCTCGGCCCCTCCTACGGACCGCAGTCCGCGCTCTACGCCGAGATGTTCCCGGCCCGCGTGCGCTACTCCGGGGTCTCGATCGGCTACGCGTTCGGCTCGATCGTCGGCGGCGCCTTCGCCCCGATGATCGCCCAGCTGCTGCTCAACCAGACCGGGCAGTCCTGGACGATCGGCGTCTACATCGCCGGCATCGCGATCGTCTCCTTCATCGCCGTGTCCCTGGTGCCCAAGACCATCCAGGGCACCGACCTGCACGTCGAGGACGTGCACCGGGACTACCTCGCCGAGCACCCGGAGGCCGCCGGGATCCTCTCGGCCGCGGAGACCGCCGAGAAGCGCGACTGAGCCCGGCACCGCTCACGACGCACGCCCGCCGCCGCCCCGACCGGGGCGGCGGCGGGCGTCCGTCGTCGGGGCTGCGGCGGGGGCCCGGCTCAGCGCTCCCCGGCGGTGCGGCGCAGCAGCTCGGTGACGCGCAGCGGCATCACCTCGAGCAGCGAGATCGCCGTGCTGGTCCGCAGCACCCCCGGGGTCTCCACCACGAGGTTCGTGATCCGGTGCAGGTCCTCGGTGCCGCGGGCCACCACGCGCGCCAGCAGGTCGGCGTCCCCGGTGGTCGCGTGGATCTCGATGATCTCCGGGATCGCCCGCAGTCCCGCCAGGGCCTCCTCCCCCGCCCCCTGGCGGATGGACAGCTCCACGAACGCCGTCAGGTCGTAGCCCAGCGCCCGCGGGTCCACCCGGCGGCTGGGCGACCGCAGCACCCCGCCCTCGGTCAGGCGGCGCAGCCGGGCGTGGACGGTGTTGCGCGCGACCCCGAGCGTGCGGGCCAGGGCGAGCACGGTCGCCGCGGGGTCGTCGTCGAGGGCGAGCAGGATCCGGGCGTCCAGGGCGTCGAGGGTGTGCACAGTGGGCATTCTGTCAGCAGAACCCTCTGCCGTTGATCATCTGTCGCACTCCGGGTCGGATGTGTTGCGCAGATCACGGCCCCCCGCGAGCATGGCGGAGGAACCCCGGAAGCACCCGGGACGTCCCGCCCGGACCGGGCGCCCCGCCCGAGGAAGGCCCACCGTGACCAGCAGCCCCACCATCCGCCCGGCCGGGACCGCACCCGGCCCCTCCGCGGAGCCGCCGCTGCGCCCGGTCGTGGCCCGGCTGCCCGGCTACGTGGCCGGGCGCCGGGCCTCCGGCGAGCTCACCGCCGCGCTGGCCTCCAACGAGAGCCACTACGACCCCCTGCCCTCGGTGCTCGCCGACGTCCGGGAGGCGGCCGGGCGGATGAACCGCTACCCGGACCTGGGCGCGGTGGAGCTGCGCGAGCGGATCGCGGCGTTCCTGGGCGTGCGCCCGGAGGAGGTCGCCGTGGGCCCCGGCAGCGTGGGCGTGCTCCAGCAGATCCTCGGGGCGACCTGCGGCCCCGGCGACGAGGTCGTCCTCGCGTGGCGCTCCTTCGAGGCCTACCCCATCCTGGTGAGCCTTACCGGCGCCACGGCCGTGCCCGTGCCGCTGACCGCGGACGAGGGCCACGACCTGGACGCCATGGCCGCGGCGGTCACCGACCGCACCCGCGCGGTGCTGGTGTGCTCCCCCAACAACCCCACGGGCACGGCCGTGCCGCACGCGGCGCTGGAGCGGTTCCTCGCCGCCGTCCCGCCGCACGTGCTCGTCGTCGTCGACGAGGCCTACGTCGAGTACGTCGACGAGGAGGCCCCGCTCGACGCCCTGGCGCTGTTCCGGGCCCACCCCAACGTCTGCGTGCTGCGCACGTTCTCGAAGGCCTACGGGCTGGCCGGCCTGCGGGTGGGCTACGCGGTGGCCCACGAGGGGCTCGCCGAGGGCCTGCGCCGGGTCGCGCTGCCCTTCGGCGTGAGCACCGTGGCGCAGCGGGCGGCGATCCGCTCCCTGGACGCCGCCGACGAGCTGCGCGAGCGCGCCGCCGCCGTGGCCGCCGAGCGCGGCCGGGTCACCGGCGCCCTGCGCGCGGCCGGGTGGGCGGTGCCGCCGAGCCAGGCCAACTTCCTGTGGCTGCGCGCCGGCGAGACCCTGCGCGCAGCCCTCACCGAGGCCTTCGACCGGGCCGACGTGCTCGTGCGCGCCTACCCCGGCGACGGCGTGCGGATCACCCTCGCCGACCCCGCCACGAACGACCGCGTGCTGGCCGTGCTCGCCGACCGCGCGGCGTTCCCCGCCCGCTGACCACCCCGTCCCGCCGACCCGAGAGGCCGAACCCCGTGACTCCCTCCGCCCCGCAGACCTCCACCGCGCAGACCTCCACCGGCCCGTCCCCCGCCGGCCCGTCCCCCGCCGCCGGGGCCCCGACCGTCTCGACCGCCGTGGCGGACGTGCTGGCCGAGCGCACCGACCACCTGTTCGGGCTGATGGGCAACGGCAACGCCCACCTGATCAGCACCCTCACCCGCCGGGGCTTCCCCTTCACGTCCGGCCGGCACGAGGCCGCGACCGTCGCGATGGCCGACGCCTGGCACCGGGCCACCGGGCGGGTCGGAGCGGCGACGACGACGTACGGCGCCGGCTTCACCAACGCCTACACCGCCCTGGCCGAGGCGCGGCTGGCCCGGATCCCGCTCGTGCTCGTCGTCGGCGACGCCCCGAGCACGGGACGCCGCGCGTTCGACGTCAACCAGACGGCCGCGGCCGCCGCCGTGGGGGTGACCACCCTGGTCGCCCGGCCGGACAACGCCGTGGCGATCGCCCACCGGGCCTTCGACCTCGCCGAGCGCACCGTGCAGCCGGTCGTGCTCGCGATCCCCTACGACCACGGCACCGCCCCGCTCACCGACCCGGTCGCCCTGGACGCCCTGCCGGCCAGGCCCGCCTGGCACGCCACGACGGAGGAGCTGGACCGGGTCGCCGAGATCCTGCGCGAGGCGCGGCGGCCGCTGCTGCTCGCCGGCCGGGGCGTGGTGCTCGCCGGGGCCGTGACCCCGCTGCGCGAGCTCGGGGACCGGATCGGGGGCCTGTTCATGACCTCCGTGATGGCCGCCGGGGCCTTCGCCAGCCCGTGGGACCTCGGCATCGCCGGCGGCTTCACCCGGGACCACCGCCTGGCCCTGGCGCGGCAGGCCGACGTGGTGCTCGTGGCCGGGGCGTCGTTGAACGCCTTCCAGTCCCGCTACGGCACCCTCTTCGCGGAGGGCACCCGGGTGGTGCGGATCGACAACGAGCCCGCGGAGCAGCTGACCCACCCGCAGGTCACCGACTACGTGCGCGCGGACCTCGCCCCGTTCCTCGAGGCCCTCACGGGCCGGGTCCCGGCCGCCGAGGAGTCCCGCACCTGGCGTGCGGCCGTGCCGGAGGTCGCCACGGAGGCGTTCCGCTCCGCCGACCCCGTCGAGGACCCCGCGGAGTTCGGCCCGGACGGCCGGCTCAACCCGCGCGCGGTCGTCGCGGCGCTCGAGCGGATCCTGCCCCGGGAGCGCTCCGTGGTGATGGACGGCGGGCACTTCATCGGCTGGGCGCCGATGTACCTCTCCGTGCCGGACCCCCAGGCCATGGTGCTCGTCGGCACGGCCTTCCAGTCCATCGGGCTGGGCTTCGGCTCCGCCGCCGGGGTCTCGGCCGCCCGCCCGGACCGCACCACGGTCTTCGTCTCCGGCGACGGCGGCGGGCTGATGGGCCTGGCCGACCTCGAGACGTTCCTGCGCGCCACCCGCCGCGGCGTGGTCGTGGTGCTCAACGACTCCGCCTACGGCGCCGAGCTGCACCAGTACGCCGCCAAGGGCCTGCACGAGCAGGCGATGCTCATCGACGAGGTCGACTTCGCCGCCCTGGGCCGGGCGATGGGCGCCGACGGCGCGAAGATCACGGACCTGGCCGGGCTGGCGCAGCTCGAGCAGTGGCTGGCCGGCCACGAGGAGGGCGTGTTCGTGCTCGACGTCGCCACTTCGCAGAAGGTCGTCGCCGAGTTCATGAGCGCCTCGATGTCCGCGGGCCGCCGGCTCTGAGCCGCCGCGGCCCGGGGCGAGGAGGGGCGCCGGATCCGCCCCGGGCCGGACCGCGGGCGCCCGGGCCCCGGCCCGGGCTCAGCGGTCCGTGCGGTCGTCGCGGGCCGGGGCGGGGGCGCCGGACCCTCCGCCCGGGGCCTCCGCCGGCTCCTCCGACGGCTCCTTCTGCCAGGGCCACCGGCCGCTGATCTCCAGCTCGAGGGACCAGCTGAGGAAGGTCCGGATGAGCACGATCAGCGCCAGCACCCCCACCGAGTCGAAGGTGGGGGTGATGGCGACCGTGCGGATGATGTCGGCGGCCACGAGCAGCTCCAGCCCCAGCAGGATCGAGCGCCCGAGCCGCCGGCGGAAGCGCGTGTAGACGGCGCCCCCGCCGCGGCGCGGGCGCACCAGTTCGACCACCGCCAGCAGCGTCGCCACCAGCGCGCCCACGACGATCGCCGCGACGCCCGCGGCGTCGACCGTCCTGCCGACGAACTCCATCGTCTCGAAGAACTCCACCGCGCACTTCCTCCCCCGGCGCCGCGCGCCGGTCCGACCGGGTCAGGAGGCCAGGATGTCACGCCTCACCGCGGACCCGGGGCCCCTGCCCTGCGGCACCGGCCGGCGTGCGGGGCCGGGCCGGCACCGGACGCCGGTCGAACACCGTGCTCCCGACCTCCTGCTCGGCCTGGTTGCCGATGGACAGGTCGATCCCGGAGCGGTCGCGGGTCAGGCTGACGGCGATCAGGGCCACCGTGCACATCGCGATCAAGTAGACGGCGATGGCCGGCGTGCCGCCGGTGGCGTCGAGCAGGGCCTGGGCGATCATCGGCGCGAAGGCGCCGCCGAGGATGGCGCCGATCGCGTAGGAGATCGACACCCCGGAGAACCGGATGGACGCCGGGAACAGCTCGGAGTAGAGGGACGCCTGGGGGCCGTAGGTCAGGCCCGTGCCGATGCAGACGAGGCCCAGGCCGGCGTACAGGCCGGCGAGCGAGCCCGAGTCGATGAGCAGGAACAGCGGCCAGACGGTGAGGATCAGCCAGACGTAGCCGATCTGGTAGGTGAGCCTGCGCCCGATCCGGTCGGAGACGATCCCGGCCGCCAGCGTGGAGAGCAGCCACACGGTGGCGGCGAAGGTCATGGCCACCAGCACGTCGGTCCGGGAGAGCCCGACGGCCTCGGACGTGGCGTAGGCGGGGATGAAGCCGCCGGTGGACATGTAGCCCACGGCGTTGTTGCCCACGAAGACCAGGGCCGCGAGGACCACGAGGTGCCAGTGGCGGCGGAACAGCTCCACGACCGGGACGCTCGCCTGCTCCTGGTGGGCGGCGATCTCCTGGAAGACGGGGGACTCGTCCACGGCGATGCGGACGAAGTAGCCGACGGCGATGAGGACCACCGAGGCGAGGAACGGGACGCGCCAGCCCCACGCGAGGAACTGCTCCCCGGGGGAGACCACCCCGGTCATCAGCGCGGTGACGGCGGTGGCCAGCAGCAGGCCCAGGGGCACGCCGAGCTGGGGCATGGAGCCGGCCAGGCCGCGGCGCCCGGCCGGCGCGTGCTCCACGGCCATCAGCGCCGCCCCGCCCCACTCGCCGCCGGCGGAGACGCCCTGCACGACGCGCAGGAGGATCAGCAGCAGCGGGGCGACCACCCCGGCTTGGCCCGGTCGGAGTGCCGGGATGCGGTCACGGTCGCCCCGGTGTCGTCGCCGGTGGGGACCGGGGTCGGGTGCGGGCTCACGGGGTGTAGATCCTCTCCAGGAAGTCCGCCAGCTCGGCGGTCGCGGTCAGCGGCAGCACGTGGGCCACGTACTGGTCCGGCCGGACCACCACCACGACGCCGTCGCGGCTGAGGCCGCGGGCCTCGAAGATGTCGTCGGCCGGGTCCACGCCCCACACCTTGTTGAGGTTCGAGATCCGGAACGGGCCGACCTGCGGGCGGAAGATCGACGGCGTCCGCATCAGCTCGACCTCCTCGTGCGGCTGCTGGTAGACGACGTGGAGGTCGAACAGCGCGTCGAGGTCCCCGCCCTCGGGGGTGAACCGGCGCACCGGGGACCCGGCGGAGTCCATCCACCCGGCCCACGCCCGCAGCGCCGAGTCCTCCGCGGAGGACACGGCGGCGTCGGCGAAGGCGTAGATCCGCCAGCGGCCGTCGGCGACGTGCTGGTGGCCCAGGTACTTCGGGTTGGTGTCGCAGACCCGCTTGACCGGGTGGGCCTTGAACCGCTTGCCGAGGGGGAAGCCGGTGGCCAGGTCCTGGTGCACGGCCTCGCCCCGGAGCAGGCTCACCGGGTACTCGGTCATGAAGCCGGCCGGGAACTCGGCGGTCCGCACGTAGAAGTCCTCCAGCGCGGTCGCGCTCTCGAGCTCCTCCGGCTTGGCGGCCATCAGGGAGGACCACTCGCGGTCGAAGTCGATGAGGTCCTGGGCGATCTGCTGGCGCTCGGCGGTGTAGGTGGCCAGCAGCTTCTCCGGGGCCACCCCGCTCAGCACCTGGCCGAGCTTCCAGCCGAGATTGAAGGCGTCCTGGATGGACACGTTCATGCCCTGGCCCGCCTTGGCGGAGTGGGTGTGGCAGGCGTCGCCGGCGATGAACACGCGCGGGCTGCGCCGCCCGGCCTCCTCGACGGGGACGTCGTCGAAGCGGTCGGTCACCCGGTGGCCGACCTCGTAGACGCTCCACCAGGCGACGTCCTTCACGTCCACGGTGTAGGGCGCGACGATCGCGTTGGCCTGGCGCACGATCTCCTCCAGCGGGGTGCTGCGGACGGCGTGGGCGTCGTCGTGGCCCACCTCGCCGAGGTCCACGTACAGGCGGACCAGGAAGCCGCCCTCGCGCGGGATGAGCAGGATCGAGCCGTGCCGGGACTGGATGGCGCACTTGGTGCGGATGTCCGGGAAGTCGGTCTCGACCAGCACGTCCATGACGCCCCAGGCGTGGTAGGACACGGCGCCGACGTGCTGGGCCCCGATGTCCCGGCGGACCTTGGAGCGGGCCCCGTCGGCGCCCAGCACGTACTTCGCGCGCACGACGCGCTCCTCGCCGGGGCGCACCCCGGCCTCGGCGCGCTCGCCGGTGCGCCGGAGGGTGACGGTCACGGGGTGCTCCCCCTCGCCGACCTCCAGCTGCACGAACTCCCAGCCCCAGTACGGCTCGGTCCGGGACGGGGCGTTCCTCGCGTAGCGGGCGAAGTAGTCCAGCACGCGCGCCTGGTTGACGATCAGGTGCGGGAACTCGCTGACGCCGGCCGGGTCGTCGACGGTCCGGGCGGTGCGCACGATGTGGTCCGGGTCGGCCGGGTCCGGCTTCCAGAAGTTCATCTCGGTGAGGTCGTAGGCCTCGGCGGTGATCTCCGCGGCGAAGCCGAACGCCTGGAAGGTCTCGACGCTGCGCGCCTGGATGCCGTCCGCCTGGCCGATCTCGAGGCGCTGCGGGCGGCGGTCGACCAGGCAGGTCATGACGTCCGGGAAGGCGGCCAGCTGGGCGGTGGCGGTCATGCCGGCGGGACCGGAGCCGACCACCAGGACGTCCATGACCTCGGGCAGCTCGGGGGAACGGTCGACGCCCACACCGGCGGCGGGCTGGACCCGCGGGTCCGTGGACACGTAGCCGTGGTGGTGGAACAGCAAGGGGGCCTCCTGGCGGGATGAGAGGAAAGAACGCGCCATGTGTTCTATAATCGAACACGTCGTTCTTTTATCGAACTCTTGCTCGTGATCATATACGGTGCGTGACCGCCCTCACAAGAGCCTGCGACGCCGCTCACGCTGCGGGGTGCGAGGAGCACGCGCACGCCCGGACGTCCCCGTCCGGGCCCCTCGGTGCCGACCCGGCCCGGGGACTTCCGTCAGACCGCCCGCCGAAAGGGGCCACGATGAACGCTCCGGGACGTCCTCCCGCCCAGGTGCCGGAGAGCAGGACGCCGGCCGCGCCCTCGCAGACCCTCTCGCGGGGGCTGCGCATGCTCGAGCTGGTGGTCTCGGCGGAGGAGCCGCCCACGATCGCCGACGTGGCCGCGCAGCTGGGCGTCCACCGGTCGATCGCCTACCGGATCCTGCGCACCCTCGAGAGCCACGGCTTGCTGACCCGGGACTCGACCGGCCGGCTGATCGGCGCCCCCGGGCTGGCGGTGCTCGCGCAGGGCGTGCAGCAGGACCTCCGGTCCGCGGCCCTGCCGGAGCTGACCGCACTGGCCAACGAGCTGCAGATGAGCGCCTTCGTGGCGGTCTGGGGTCAGGAGGAGTGCGTCACGCTGGTGACGGTGGAGCCCTTCCGCGGCCACGCCGTCACCCAGCGCCCGGGCACGCGCCACCCACTGGACCGCGGCGCCCCCGGGCTCGCCGTGCAGGCGGGCATGGACCCGGACGAGCTCACCGAGCTGGCGGGCGGCGTCCGCCCCCGCTCGGAGGTGGAGCAGACGCGGGAGCGCGGGTTCGCCGTCAGCAGCAACGAGGTGCTGGACGGCGTCTCCTCCGTGGCCGTCCCCCTCCGTGTCCCCGGCCATCTGCCGGCGGCGCTGGCCGTCGTCTACGCCACCCGCGGGCTCGACGTCGAGGCGCTGGGCCGGCGGCTGGCGCACAGCGCCGGGCTGGTCGCCGCCCGCCTGGGGCGGCCGGGACCGCCGGATCAGTAGGACCCGCGCGGCGCCGTGCCCGCCCCCGGGTCCTCCTCCCCCGGAGCGCACCAGGTGTCGGCGAGCGCCTCCGTGCCGCGGGCCAGCAGCGCGACGTCGGCGCCCACGTTGACGAAGTCGGCGCCGGCGCCGAGGTAGTCCTGGGCCTGGGAGGGCACGAAGGCGTTGACGCCCACGAACTTCCCGGTCCGCCGCACGGCGGCGATGACCTCCTTGACGGCGGCGACCACGTCCGGGTGGTCCTGCCGGCCGAGCAGGCCCATGGAGGCGGCGAGGTCCGAGGGGCCGACGAAGATCCCGTCCACCCCGTCCACCGCGGCGATCCGCGCGGCCGCCCCGACGGCGGCCGCGCTCTCGACCTGCACTACCAGGGTGACCAGCTCGGCGGCGCGGGTGAGGTAGTCGGGGACCCGGTTCCACCGGGCCGAACGGGCGAGCGCCGAGCCCACCCCGCGCACCCCGCGGGGCGGGTAGTGCACGGCGCGCACGGCCGCCTCGGCGTCGGCCGCGCTGTCGACCATGGGCACCACCAGGGACTGCGCGCCCAGGTCCAGGTACTGCTTGACCAGGACCTCGTCCAGGCCGGGCAGCCGGACCACGGGGATCGAGCCGTAGCCGGCCATGGCCCGCAGCTGCGCCTGGATGGTCTCCGGGCCCAGCGGCGAGTGCTCGGCGTCGATCAGCAGGTAGTCCAGGCCGGCCGAGGCGCAGATCTCGGTCGCGGTGGGATCTCCGGAGCTGACGAACATGCCGGCCGCCGGACGCCCGCGGCGCCGGGCGCGAGCGTCCTCGGTGAACAGCTCCTTGAGGCTCGGCTGCAGTCCTAGACGAATCGGCACGTGACGGTCCCCAGTTCCCCGTAGTCGGCGTAGACGGTGTCCCCGGCGTGGACCCACATGGGCCGGGTGAAGGAGCCGGCGAGGATGATCTCCCCGGCCTCCAGGCGGTCGCCGTGCCCGGCGATGCGGTTGGCCAGCCAGTGCACCCCGTTGGCGGGGTGGTTGAGCACGCCACAGGCCACCCCGGTCTCGATGATCTCCTCGTTGCGGGAGAGCGCACCGGCGACCCAACGCAGGTCCACGGCGTCCGGGGCCACGGGGCGCCCGCCGATCACCATGGAGCCCAGGGCGGCGTTGTCCGAGATGGTGTCCGTGATGGTCCGGCCCTGCATCTCGATGCGGGAGTCCAGCACCTCCAGGGCCGGCACCACGTACTCGGTCGCGCGCAGCACGTCGAAGAGGCCCACCCCGGGGCCGGCCAGGTCCTCCTTGAGCACGAAGGCCAGCTCCATCTCGATGCGCGGGTGGGTGTAGTGCGCCCACTCGTAGACGTGGCCGGACTCGACCACCTGGTCGTCGAAGACGACCCCGTAGTCGGGCTCGTCGATGCCGGTGGCGTCCTGCATGGCCTTGGAGGTCAGGCCGATCTTGTGGCCGACCTTGCGCCGGCCGGACTCCTCCTGGCGCTGCGCCCAGATCCGCTGCACCGCGTAGGAGTCCTCGATCTCCATCTGCGGGTAGCGCTGGGTCAGCAGCGGCACCGGGGTGCGGTCCTGTCCGGCCCGGTGCAGCTCGTCGGCGATCTTCACATGGGTCTCGTGGTCCAGCATCGTCCCGGCCCCGCTCAGAGCTGGTGCCCGAGCTTGAAGCCCTTGGCGGCCTCGCCCCGGTAGCTGCCGGCGTCGTCGCCGGGGCGGGTGTAGGAGAACCCGTCGGCGCCGATGGTGACCTCCATCTCGGAGTCGTCGGTGCGGGCCACGACCTCCTTCGGGTTGCCGTCCAGGTCCAGGACCAGGGAGGCCTCGGTGTACCAGGAGGGCACGACGGGGTTGCCCCACCAGTCGCGGCGCTGGTTGTCGTGCACGTCCCAGGTGACCACCGGGTTGTCCGGGTCGCCGGTGTAGTAGTCCTGGGTGTAGATCTCGATCCGGTGGCCGTCCGGGTCGAGGATGTACAGGTAGAACGCGTTGGAGACGCCGTGGCGGCCCGGTCCGCGCTCGATGCGGTCGGACATGCGCAGCGCGCCGAGCTTGTCGCAGATCGCCAGGATGTTGTGCTTCTCGTGGGTGGCGAAGGCCACGTGGTGCATGCGCGGGCCGTCGCCGCCGGTCATGGCGGTGTCGTGCACGGTGGGCTTGCGGCGCATCCACGCGGCGTAGGTGGTGCCGGCCTCGTCCTGGATGTCCTCCGTGACCCGGAAGCCGAGGTCCTGCATGTACGCCACGGCGCGGGGCACGTCCGGGGTGACCTGGTTGAAGTGGTCCAGCCGGACCAGGGCGCCGGGGGTGTAGAGGTCGTAGCGCCAGGCCAGGCGCTCGACGTGCTCGACGTCGTGGAAGAACTCGTACGGGAAGCCCAGCGGGTCCTCCACGCGCACCGAGTCGCCGATGCCCCGGGTGAAGCCCTCCGCGCGCCGTTCGACCCGGCAGCCGAGCTCCTCGTAGAAGGCCACCGCCCGGTCCAGGTCCTCCGGGGTGCGGACGCGGTAGGAGAACGCGGCGACGGCGGCCACCGGGCCCTTCCGCAGCACCAGGTTGTGGTGGATGAACTCCTCCAGCGAGCGCAGGTAGACGGCGTCCCCGTCCTCCTCGGTCACGGTCAGCCCGAGCACGTCCACGTAGAAGTCGCGCGAGCGCTGCAGGTCGGTGACCACCAGCTCCATGTAGGCGCAGCGCAGGATGTCCGGGGCCGGGGCGGAGGGGGTCGGGACAGGGTTGCCGGCGGCGATCGGGGCCTCCTGCGAGACGTAGAAGCCCGAGGACGTCATCGTCCGGTCGTCGAGGTGGGTCATGGTGGTGTCCTTTGTGCTGAGGGATGGGTGTCGGCAGGCGCGGGAGGTCAGGCCTGCAGCTGCTCGGCGGCCTGCTCCTGGCGGCCGAAGACCGGGTTGTGGACCTCGCCCAGGTTGATGTGCACGGCCTGCTGGTCGGTGTAGAAGTCGATCGAGCGGTAGCCGCCCTCGTGGCCCAGGCCCGAGGCCTTGACGCCGCCGAACGGGGTGCGCAGGTCGCGGACGTTGTTGGAGTTGAGCCAGACCATGCCGGCTTCGACACCCTGGGCGAAGTTGTGGGCCCGCTTGAGGTCGTTGGTCCAGATGTAGGCGGCCAGCCCGTACTTGGTGTTGTTGGCCAGCGCCAGGGCCTCCTCGTCCGTGTCGAACGGGGTGATGGCCACGACCGGGCCGAAGATCTCCTCCTGGAAGATCCGGGCGTCCGGGGCCACGTCGGCGAAGACGGTCGGCCGGATGAAGTTGCCCTCCGGGAACTCCTCGGGACGGCCGCCGCCGGCGGTCAGGCGGGCCTCGCCCTTGCCGATCTCCACGTAGGACATGACCTTCTCGAAGTGCTCCGGGTGCACGAGGGCGCCGACCTCGGTGGTCTCGTCGTGCGGCAGGCCGACCCGCACGCGCCGGGCCTGGGCGGAGTAGCGCTCCACGAACTCGTCGTAGACGCCGCGCTGGACCAGGATGCGCGAGCCGGCGGTGCAGCGCTCGCCGTTGAGGGAGAAGACGCCGAAGACGGTCGCGTCGATGGCGGCGTCCAGGTCGGCGTCCGCGAAGACGACGGCCGGGGACTTGCCGCCCAGCTCCATGGACAGTCCCTTCAGGTGCGGCGCGGCGTTGGCGAAGATGATCTGGCCGGTGCGGGACTCGCCGGTGAAGGAGATCAGGGGCACGTCGGGGTGCTTGACCAGCGAGTCGCCGGCGAAGCCCTCCTCGCCGAAGCCGTGGACGATGTTGAACACGCCCGCCGGCAGGCCGGCCTCCTCGAAGATGCCCGGCCACAGGGAGGCGGAGAGCGGGGTGAACTCGGCCGGCTTGAGGACCACGGTGTTGCCGGCGGCCAGCGCCGGGCCCAGCTTCCAGGACTCGAGCATGAACGGGGTGTTCCACGGGGTGATCAGCCCGGCCACGCCGATGGGCTTGCGGTTGACGTAGTTGACCTGGCGTCCGGGGACCTTGAAGGCGTCGTCGTGCTGGGCGACGATCAGGTCCGCGAAGAAGCGGAAGTTCTCCGCGGCGCGGCGGGCCTGCCCGAGGGCCTGGCGGATCGGCAGGCCGGTGTCGTAGCACTCCATCTCGGCCAGGTCCTGGCCGCGGGTCTCGACGATGTCGGCGATCCGGTGCAGCACCCGGGAGCGCTCCCGCGGGAGCATGCCCGGCCAGGGGCCGTTCTCGAAGGCGTCCTTGGCGGCGGCGACGGCGGCGGCGACGTCGGCGACCTTGCCCGAGGCGGCCGTGATGTAGGCCTCGTTGGTCACCGGGTTCAGCACGTCGAAGGTGTCGCCGTCGATCGAGTCGACGTGCTCGCCGGCGATGTAGTGCTGGATCTTCTCGGGTAGGTGGGCCGGGGCCCAGGTCCGGGCGTCGGCGGCCGGGGTGGCGGTGGTCTCGGTGGTCACAGGAAGTCCTTTCGGAAGGGGAACGTCGTCGTGTCGGGGACGGGCCGGGGCGGCCGCGGCCGGGCGGGCCCTCAGCCCGTCGCGGTGCCGGCGGGCAGCGCGGCGAGGTAGGCGTCGAGCGTGTTGGTCCGGTGCCGACGGGCGGCGGCCTCGACGACCTCGAAGGGCGCCTTCTCGGCGATGAGGTCCAGCAGCCGGTCGTGCTCCTCCACCGAGGCCTGCGCCCGCCCGGGCACGTACGCGAAGGTGGACGAGCGCAGGGCGGCCAGCCGGTTCCAGCCCCGGTGCACCAGGTCCAGGATGTGCGGGTTCTGGTGGTGCTCGTAGAGGGTGGAGTGGAACTGCTTGTTGAGCTCGGTGAACTCCACCGGGTCGAAGTCCTCGAGCACCCGGCGCATCCGCCGGTTGGTCTCCCGGGCCCGCTGCAGCTCCTCGTCCGTGACCAGCGGGGCGCACTGGGCGGTGGAGAAGCCCTCCACCAGGGCCAGCGTCTCCATGGTGTAGCGGTACTCGACCGGGTCGATGCCCACCACGGTGGCGCCCACGTTGCGCTCGTAGGCGACCAGTCCGTCCTGCTGCAGCCGGCGGACGGCCTCGCGCACGGGCACCACGGACATCCCCAGCTCGGCGGCCAGCTGGGCCAGCACCAGGCGGCTGCCCGGCGCGAAGCGGCCCTGCTGCACGCCCTCGAGGATGGACCGGTAGGCCGTGTCAGACTTGGCCGGCGCCGTGGACGCCACCCGGGCCCCGCGGGCGGCGACGCCGGTGCGATCCGCGCTCATCAGGCCCGGCCCTGCTGGGACGCCCGGAACTGCGCGTACTTCTGCCGCCACCCGGCGTCGGGCGGGAACAGCCCGTCCACCGGGTGCCCCTCGGCCACGCGGTCGTACACCCACGCGTCCTGCTGCTCCTGCTCGTGGGCGGCCTCCACGACCTCCTCGAGCAGCGCCGGCGGCACCACCACGACGCCGTCGTCGTCGCCGATGACGATGTCGCCCGGCTGCACCGTGGTGCCGCCGCAGGCGATGGTGCCGCCGACCTCCCAGGGGACGTGGCGGCGGCCCAGCACGGCCGGGTGCGCGCCGCCGGAGTAGACCTGGATGCCGACCTCGGCCACGGCCGCGGAGTCGCGGACGCCGCCGTCGGTGATCACGGCGTTGGCGCCGCGCACCCGGGCGCGCAGGGCCAGGACGTCGCCGAGGGTGCCGGTGCCCTTCTCGCCGCGGGCCTCCATGACCACCACGTCGTCCGGCTGCACGGAGTCCATGGCGCGCTTCTGCGCGTTGAACCCGCCGCCGTGCGCCGTGAAGAGGTCCTCGCGGTTGGGCACGTAGCGCAGGGTCTTGGCGTAGCCGAGGACGCGCCGGCCGGGGTGGGTGGGGCGCACGCCGTCGATCGTGGCGTTGTTGATGCCCCTCTTCCGCAGCTGGGCGGTGATGGTGGCCACCGCCGTCGCGCCGATCTTGGCCTTCAGCTCGTCGGTGAGCAGGGTGCGGTCCGGCCGGGGCGCGGAGGGCACGTAGTGGTCGGACTCCTCCGCGCCGCCCTCGGCGTCCTGCGCCGCGGCCGGCGGCAGGCCGGCGGCCTCGCGCGAGCCCCACGCCTCCTCCCGCTGGGTGTCGTCCACCTGCGGCTGGGCCCCGTACGGGGCCATGGCGTGCTCGCCCGCCACCACCCGCGTGACCAGGCGGCCGCTGGAGGGCGCGCCCGGGGCGCCGGGCGCGTCCACCTCCACCTCGACGACGTCGCCGGGGCGGGCCACGGACGACCCGGCCGGCGTGCCGGTCAGGATGACGTCCCCCTCCTCGAGGGTCATCAGCTGGGACAGGTCGGCGACCAGCCGGCCGAACGGGAAGACGAGGTCCTCGGTGGTGTCCTCCTGCACGAGCTCGCCGTTGACCCAGGTGCGCACGCGCAGCCCGGCGGGGTCCACCCGGTCGGCCGGGACGACGTGCGGGCCCAGGGGCGTGTAGCCGTCCCCGGACTTGTTCTTGACGTTGGAGCCCTTGTCCGCGTGCCGCAGGTCGTACAGCCCCCAGTCGTTGGCGGCCGTGACGCCGGCCACCTTGGACCAGCCGTCCTCCGGGCGCACGCGGCGGCACGTCTGCCCGATGACCAGGGCGATCTCCCCCTCGTAGGCCAGCAGCTCGGTGCCGGCCGGGCGCTCGATCGTGTCGCCGGTCCGGGCCACGGAGGTCCCGGCCTTGAGGAAGTAGCCGGGGAACTTCGGGGAGCGGCCCCGCTGGGCGATCCGGGAGGGGTAGTTCAGGTGCAGCGCGATGACCTTCCCGGGGCGGTGCGCCCGGTCGGTGAAGTCAACGGGCCCGGTGCTCGCGGGAGGAGCCGGTGTCGTCTCTGCCATGCCGTCCTGCCTTCGTGGTCGTCGGAGGGGGCCGGGCCCACCGTGTCCGGCGGTGTGGCCCAGGTCTCGTTTTCTAGATCGTATATTATACGAAGTGTCCGACGCCACCCCTGGACCGGAACTTGTCGGCGCCGACGGAACGTCTCCGGAACCCTGCGCTCGGGCGACAAGCCGGGCGCACGGGGCCCGGGCGCGGGCGACACTGCCTGTTGACCCCGCGCGCGCGGTCGTGGGATTGTTAGTCGAACGTTCGGTCGGTTATTGCTGGGCACCGTCGCCCGCGCCGTCCTCTCCCGACGCGACAGGAGCTCTCCCATGTCCCCAGCCCCTCAGGCCCTCCTCGTCGGCGGCGCCCGCACCCCCGTGGGCCGGTACGGCGGCGCGCTCTCCGGCGTGCGCCCGGACGACCTCGCGGCCCTCGTGGTCAAGCACGCGGTCACCGACGCCGGGATCGACCCGCACGACGTCGACGAGGTGATCCTGGGCAACGCCAACGGCGCCGGCGAGGAGAACCGCAACGTGGCCCGCATGGCCTGGCTGCTGGCCGGCTTCCCGGACACCGTCCCGGGCATGACGGTCAACCGCCTGTGCGCCTCGGGCCTGTCCGCGATCACCATGGCCGCGCAGATGGTCAAGGCCGGGGCGGCGGACATCGTCGTCGCCGGCGGCGTGGAGTCCATGTCCCGGGCCCCGTGGGTCATGGAGAAGCCGGCCACCGCGTTCGCCAAGCCGGGCGAGGTCTTCGACACCTCGATCGGCTGGCGCTTCACCAACCCGCACTTCAAGAAGCAGGACAAGACGACCTACTCGATGCCGGAGACGGCCGAGGAGGTCGCCGCCGTGGACGGCATCACCCGCGAGGACGCCGACGCCTTCGCCGTGGCCTCCCACGAGAAGGCGATTGCCGCGATCGACGCCGGCCGGTTCGCCCCCGAGATCGTGCCCGTGACCGTCACGGGCCGCAAGGGCGCCGAGACGGTCGTGGACACCGACGAGGGGCCCCGCCCGGGCACCACCGCCGAGGTGCTCGCCAAGCTGCGCCCCGTGGTGGCCCACGGCTCGGTCGTCACCGCGGGCAACTCCTCCTCCCTCAACGACGGCGCCTCCGCGATCCTGGTGGTCTCCGAGCGGGCGGCCGAGAAGTACGGGCTGGCCGCCCGGGCGCGCGTCGTCGACGGCGCCTCGGCCGGCGTGGCCCCGGAGATCATGGGCATCGGCCCCGTCCCGGCCACCCGGAAGGTGCTCGAGCGCACCGGCTGGTCGATCGGCGACCTCGGCGCCGTCGAGCTCAACGAGGCCTTCGCCACCCAGTCCCTGGCGTGCATCCGCCGCCTCGACCTCGACCCCGGGATCGTCAACAACGACGGCGGGGCCATCGCCCTGGGCCACCCCCTGGGCTCCTCGGGCTCCCGGCTGGTCGTGACCCTGCTGGGCCGCATGGAGCGCGAGGGCGCGGACCGCGGCCTCGCGACCATGTGCGTGGGCGTGGGCCAGGGCACCGCGATGCTCGTGGAGAAGCTCTGATGCCCGGTCCCGGCGAGATCCTGGGCGGGGAGTTCACCACCCTGCGGCTCGAGGAGCGCGAGGACCGCCTGCACGTGGTCCTGGACCGGCCCGCCGTGCGCAACGCCATCGACGCGACCATGGTCGAGGAGCTGCACACCGTGTGCGCCCACCTGGAGCGGCACCCGAAGATCCTGCTCCTCTCCGGCACCGAGGTGGACGGGAAGGGGGTCTTCGCCTCCGGCGCGGACATCGGCCAGCTGCGCGAGCGCCGCCGCGACGACGCGCTGCAGGGCATCAACTCCCGGATCTTCGACCGGATCCACCACCTGCCCATGCCCGTGGTCGCCGCCATCGACGGCTACGCGCTGGGCGGCGGCGCGGAACTGGCCTACGCGGCGGACTTCCGGATCGCGACCCCGCACCTGCGGATCGGCCAGCCGGAGACGAACCTGGGCATCATCGCCGCGGCCGGCGGGCTGTGGCGGCTCAAGGAGCTCGTCGGCGAGCCGGTCGCCCTGGACATCCTGCTCGCCGGGCGGATCCTCGACGCCCGGGAGGCCCTGGCGCTGCACCTGGTCACCGAGCTCCACGAGCCCGCCGAGCTGGTGGGCGCCGCGCACGCGCTCGCGGACCGGATCGGCGCCCAGGACCCCCTGGCCGTGCGCATCTCCAAGCGGGTCTTCGCGGCCCCGCCGTCCGCCCACCCGCACATCGACGAGCTGGCCCAGGCCGTGCTCTTCGAGTCGCAGGCGAAGTTCGACCGCATGCAGGCCTTCCTGGACCGCAGAAAGAAGTAGGAGCGTCAACCGATGACCGAGAAGCACGCACTGTCCGTCCCCGCCACCGTCGGCGTCCTGGGCGGAGGCCGCATGGGCGCGGGCATCGCCCACGCCTTCCTGCTCGCCGGGGCGCGGGTGACCGTCGTGGAGCGCGACGGCCCGGCCGCCGAGGCCGCCCGGGAGCGGATCGAGCGGGACCTGGCGACGTCGCTGGAGCGCGGGAGCGTGGACGGCAACCTCGACGAGTGGTCCGAGCACCTGACCGTGTCCCTGGACTCCGCAGACCTCGCCGGGTGCGAGCTCGTCGTCGAGGCCGTGCCCGAGTCCTGGGACCTCAAGGTCTCGGCGCTGCAGGAGGTGGAGCGCCACCTGGGCCCGACGGCGTGGCTGGCCACCAACACGTCCTCGCTGTCCGTGGACGGCCTGGCCGGGCAGCTGGCCCGGCCGGAGCGGTTCTGCGGCCTGCACTTCTTCAACCCCGTGCCGGCCTCCAAGCTCGTGGAGGTCGTGCTCTCGGAGCACACCGGCGAGGAGCTGCGCTCGCTGTCCGTGCAGTGGGTCGAGGGCCTCGGCAAGACCGCGGTGGTCGTCCACGACGCCCCCGGCTTCGCCTCCTCCCGGCTGGGCGTGGCGATCGCCCTCGAGGCCATCCGCATGGTCGAGGAGGGCGTGGCCTCCCCCGCGGACATCGACAACGCCATGGTCCTGGGCTACAGGTTCCCGGTGGGCCCGCTCGCGCTCACGGACATCGTGGGCCTGGACGTGCGGCTGGGCATCGCGGAGTACCTCGAGTCCGAGCTCGGCGAGCGCTTCGCGCCCCCGCAGCTGATGCGGGACATGGTCGCCCGCGGCGAGCTGGGCCGCAAGACCGGCAAGGGCTTCTTCGACTACGACGGGTAGCGCCCTCCTCCGCACGCACCGGCGCCGGGGCGAGCGCGTCGTCGGGGGCGTGGCCTACCGTGGGGGCCATGGACGCGCAGCCCGGGGCCCCCGCACCGTGGGAGGGGGCGATCAACGCCCGGCTCCTGGCCGGGGACGTGTGGCGGATGGGCCGCCCGGAGCGGCTCACGCCCGCGGGCTGGCGCGCCGCCGCCGCGGACGGGGTGCGCACGGTCGTGGACCTGCGCAACGCCGACGAGCGACGCCGCCGGCCCAGCGACCCGGTGGACGAACCGGCCGCCCGGACGGGCATCACCGTCCTGCACCGCCCCACGGAGGACCCCGCCCACCCCGAGTTCCCCCTCGTGGGCACCCCGTACCTGAACCACCCGCGCGGCTACCGCGACTACCTGCGGCTCTTCCCGGGCCCGATCGCCGAGGCGGTGCGGGCGGTGGCGACCGCCGAGGGCGCGGTGGTGGTGCACTGCTCGGCCGGCCGGGACCGGACCGGGGTGCTCGCCCTGCTGCTCCTGGGCCTCGCCGGGGCCTCCCCGCAGCGCCTGCTCGCCGAGGACGAGGCGGCCGCGCGCGGGATCAACGAGTGGCACCGGGTCTCCCCCGTGCCGCACCCGGTCGAGCGCCACCATCCCGCCGAGGAGCTGGCCGGGCTGCTCGCCGGGCGCCGGGCCGCCCTCACCGAGCTGGTAGCCGGGCTCGACGCCGAGCGCTATCTGCGCGGGGCGGGGCTGACCGCCGGCGAGCTCGTGGCCCTGCGCCGTCGGCTCGGCCGCCCCGCGCCCGGCGCCTGACCCGGGCCCCTGGCTCAGGTCCTCAGCTCAGGTCCTCAGCTGCGGTCCTTGAGGAAGTTCGTGATCCGCACCGTGCACAGCCTCGTGCCGTCCTCGTGGGCGATCACCACCTCGTGGCAGGTGAGGGAGCGGCCCAGCTGCAGGGCCGTGGCCGTGGCCGTCACCGTGCCGGTGCGGGAGGACCGGTGGTGGGTGGCGTTGACGTCGACCCCCACGGCCACCTTGCCCATCGTGGACGCGTGGATCACCGCCGCCCAGGAGCCCACGGCCTCCCCCAGCGCCACCATGGCCCCGCCGTGCAGCAGGCCCAGCGACTGCCGGTTGCCCGCCACGGGCATCGTGGCGACCACCCGCTCCGCCGACTCCTCGAGGACGGTGACGCCCATCTTCTCGTCCAGTTCGCCCAGGACGATCCGCCAGGGCTCGGGGGTCGCGCGCATGGCACTCCTCGGTGGCAGGGGACGGGGACGGCACACTGCCTGTGGCCCCCGGGTGTGACGTACGTTATCGTGGTCATAATACCGAACGATCGGTCAGGAGGCTGGAACGGGACCCCGTCCCGGCCCGGCACGCACCCGAGCGAAAGGACCACCCACCGTGGCAGCACCGACCCATACCGTCCTCCCCAGCTACCTGCAGGGCCGGTGGTGGACCCCGGAGGACCCGCAGCGGATCACGGAGGTCGCCGACGCCTCGACCGGCGAGGTCGTGGCGCGCGTGTCCACCGACGGCATCGACGTCGCCTCCGCCGTGGCCTACGGCCGCACCGTGGGCCAGCGCTCCCTCGGGGAGCTCACCATCCACGAGCGGGCGCTGAAGCTCAAGGAGCTCGCGCAGCACCTCACCGAGCGCAAGCAGGAGCTCTACGACCTGTCCTACGCCACCGGGGCCACCCTGAAGGACCACTTCTTCGACGTCGACGGCGGCATCGGGACCCTCTTCACGTTCTCCTCCAAGGGCCGGCGGGAGCTGCCCAACGCCCACGTCATCGTGGACGGCGCCGTGGAGCAGCTCTCGAAGGACGGGTCCTTCCTGGGCGAGCACATCTACACCCGGATGCCCGGCGTGGCCGTGCAGATCAACGCGTTCAACTTCCCGGTGTGGGGCTTCCTGGAGAAGTTCGCGCCAGCGTTCCTCGCCGGCATGCCCACCGTGGTCAAGCCCGCGACCCCCACCGGCTACGTCACCGAGGCCTGCGTGCGGCTGATGGTCGACTCCGGGATCCTGCCCGAGGGCTCGCTGCAGCTGGTCTCCGGATCCACCCGGGACCTGCTCGACCACTTGGACTACCGCGACCACGTGGCCTTCACCGGCTCCGCCGGCACCGCGCGGTCGCTGCGCAACCACGACAACGTGGTCAACGGCGGCGTGCGGTTCACCGCCGAGACGGACTCCCTCAACGCCGCGATCCTCGGCCCCGACGCCACCCCGGACACCCCGGAGTTCGAGGCGTTCGTCAAGGCCGTGTTCGTCGAGATCACCGCCAAGGCCGGACAGAAGTGCACCGCGATCCGCCGCGTCATCGTCCCGCAGGAGCGCGTGGAGGACGTCGTGGCCGCGGTCGCCGAGCGCGTGCAGCAGCGCGTGGTGATCGGCGACCCCCGCACCGAGGGCGTCACCATGGGCGCCCTGGCGTCCAAGGAGCAGCAGGCGGAGGTCCGCCGGGCCGTGGAGCGCCTCGTGGCCGCCGGCGGCACCGTCCGGCTCGGCGGGCCCGACGCCCCCGTGGGCGGGGCCGACGCCGAGACCGGGGCCTTCTTCCCCGTCACAGTGCTGTCCTTCGACGACCCCGAGACCCCGGAGGTCCACTTCGTCGAGGCCTTCGGCCCGGTGACCTCCGTGATCGGCTACACCGACGTCGACGACGCCGTGCGGCTGGCCGCGCTCGGCGGCGGCTCGCTGGTGGCCACCGTGTGCACCAACGACGGCCCGACCGCCGCCCGCTTCGCCGCCGGCATCGGCTCCCACCACGGGCGCGTGCACTTCCTCAACCGCCAGGACGCCAGGACCTCCACCGGCCACGGCTCCCCCATGCCGCACCTGGTCCACGGCGGCCCGGGCCGCGCCGGCGGCGGCGAGGAGCTGGGCGGGGTGCGCGGCGTGAAGCACTACATGCAGCGCACCGCGATCCAGGGCCCCCCGGACGTCCTCACGGCCGTCACCGGCGTGTGGCACCGGGGCGCCGCCGCGCACACGGTGACCCGGGAGGCGGTCGAGAGCGGCACCGGCGAGCACCCGTTCCGCAAGTCGCTGGAGACCCTGCGGATCGGCGACCAGTTCGCCTCCGAGCTGCGCACGGTGACCCTGGAGGACATCACGGAGTTCGCGGAGCGGACCGGGGACACCTTCTACGCGCACACCGACGAGGAGGCGGCCACGGCCAACCCGTTCTTCCCCCGGCGGGTGGCCCACGGCTACCTGCTGGTCTCCTGGGCAGCCGGGCTGTTCGTGGAGCCCGCCCCGGGGCCCGTGCTGGCCAACTACGGGCTGGAGAACCTCCGGTTCATCACCCCGGTGACCTACGACGACGCCATCCGGGTGACCCTGACCGCCAAGCAGATCACCCCCCGCGTGACCGACGAGTACGGCGAGGTCCGCTGGGACGCGATCCTGCACAACCAGCACGACGAGATCGTGGCGACCTACGACGTGCTGACCCTGGTCGCCAAGACCTGGCCGGTGGCATGACCGCCCGACCGGCGCGCTGATCCCCCGGCGCGCCGGTCCCCCGGCCCGCCGGGTCCCCGAGGCCCCATCGAGTCCCCGGCAACGGCGCGGTCCCCCACGCCACGGCGTGGGGGATCGCGCGTGTTCCGGGGCCTCGGCGAGCGACCGGCCCCGTTGGTGGGGGCTCGGCGGAGGGCGGGACGGCGGGTCAGGGGGTGCGCAGACCGGAGAAGGCGAGTGCGACCACGGTGTCGGCCAGCCCGTCGTCGGGTTTGTCCGGATCCGGCCGGTACCAGTCGACGATCGAGTTGATCATGCCCAGGAGCAGGCGGGAGGCGGAGCGGCCGCTGAGGTCGCGGCGCAGGTCGCCCTCGGCCTGCGCCTGCTCGATGAGCGCGCCCACCCGGCGGGTGACCGTGCGACGGCGCTCGAGCGCCCGTGTCTCGACCTCCGAGTTGCCCCGCAGCCGCAGCAGCAGGGTCACGTACGGCATCTGCTCCACGAGCACGTGCACGGTCCCGCGGATCACCTGTTCGAGCCGCCGGACCGCCGGGGCCTCCGTCCGCTCCGCGGCGGCCAGGACCTCCTCGAGCGCGTCGAGGGCACGGCTCAGCGCCTGCTCGAGGATCTCCTCCTTGGACTCCACGTGGTGGTAGATCGCGGACTTGGAGATCCCCAGGTGCTTGGACAGGGTGCCCATCGAGGTGGCGTCGTAGCCGTGGACGTTGAACACCTCGACGCAGACGCCGAGCAGCGTCTCGCGGTCGTAGCCGGGCCGGCCGCGGCGCGGGGCCCCGCTGTCCGGTGGGGCGGACGCCGGTGCGTGGGACATGGGGACCTCGATCTCGACGGTGACGGGGTGGGTCGAGCAACGATCTTATGCCGCGGCCGGTCCCGGGGTCCCGGGTCCGGCCGCGGCCGATCTCAGGGGAGGCGCCTCACGCCTTGTCCCGGTGGTCGTAGACGCGGCGCAGCTTGCCGGAGGAGCGGGCGAGCGTGCCCGGCTCGGCGATCCGGATCGAGGCCGAGGAGCCGATCTTCGTCTTGATGGCGTGCAGGAGCTGCTGCCCGCCCGCCTCCGCGGCCTCGACGCTCACCTGCTCGCGCCGCTCGATGTTGATGGTCATCTGGTCCATCCGGTGCGGGCGGGTGATCTCGAGCGTGAAGTGCGGGCTCAGCTCCGGCACCTGCAGGGCCAGCTCCTCGATCTGGGACGGGAACAGGTTGACCCCGCGCAGGATGATCATGTCGTCGGAGCGGCCCGTGATCCGGCCCATCCGCCGGTGCCCGGGCCGGTCCGTACCGGGCAGCAGGCGGGTGAGGTCGTGGGTGCGGTAGCGGATGATCGGCAGGGCCTCCTTGGTGAGCGCCGTGAACACGAGCTCGCCGGGCCGGCCGGTCTCCAGGACCTCGTCCGTGAAGGGGTCGATGATCTCGGGGCGGAAGTGGTCCTCCCAGATGTGCGAGCCGTCCTTGGACTGCGCCGACTCCCCGGCCACGCCGGGACCCATGACCTCCGAGAGGCCGTAGATGTCGCACGCGTCGACCCCGAACGTGGTCTCGATCTCCCGGCGCATCTGCTCGGTCCACGGCTCCGCGCCGAGCACGGCGGTGCGCAACGAGGTCTCCCGCGGGTCCAGGCCCAGCTTCCGGAAGCCGTCGGCGATGGTCAGCAGATAGGTGGGGGTCGAGAGGATGGCCTGGGGCTCGAAGTCCCGGATCATCTGGACCTGCTTCTCGGTCTGCCCGCCGGACATCGGGATGACCGCGCAGCCCAGGCGCTCGGCGCCGTAGTGGGCGCCGAGCCCGCCCGTGAACAGCCCGTAGCCGTAGGCGTTGTGCACCTTGTCCCCCGGCCGCACGCCCGAGAGGCGGAAGCAGCGGGCCACCAGGCTCGCCCAGGTGCTGATGTCGTTCTCGGTGTAGGCCACCACGGTGGGCTGGCCCGTGGTCCCGGAGGAGGCGTGGATCCGGCGGACCTCGCCCATCGGCACCGCGAGGGACCGGAACGGGTACGCCCTCCGCAGAAACTCCTTGTCCGTGTACGGGAAGTGCCGCAGGTCCTCCAGCTCCTCGAGGTCCCGCGGGTGCACGCCGTGGGCGTCGAAGAGCTCGGTGTAGGCGGGGACGTTCTCGTAGGCGTGGTGCAGGGTCCAGCGCAGGCGCTCGAACTGGAGGGACTCCACCTGGTCCCGGCTCATCGTCTCCTCGGGGTCCGGCTGCGACCGGTCCGCGGGGGCGGGAGCGGGGGTGTAGGGATTCGGGACGGAGCACTCGGCCATGCTCAGACCTCCTCGGGCTGCGGGGCGGACGGCGGGGCGGACTGCAGGACGGGCTCCCCGGCCGGGGCCTCCGCCGGGGCCCCGCGGAGGGCCGGGTTGGGGATGGTGCGGCTGCGGCCGCGGAACTCGGCGACGAGCCGGCCCTCGGTCGTGACCTGGATGTCGTAGACGCCGCTGCGCCCGGCCTGCGCGCGCAGGGTGCCCACGGCGGTGAGCTCCTGCCCCCGGTGGGCGGAGGCGATGAAGTTGATATCCACCCCGGAGGCCACCGTGATGGTGCTGCCGTCACCGGCGGGGTCGTTGCACGCGAGGGCGAAGCAGGTGTCCGCGAAGGCGAAGACCATGCCGCCGTGGGCGATGCCGAACCCGTTGAGCATCTCCTCGCGCAGCGTCATGCGGATCTGGGCGTGGCCGTAGTCGGCACGGTCCACGGTGATGCCCATCCAGCGCGAGGTGTGGTCCCCCGCGAGGATCGGGTGGCCCTGGGACATGTAACTCTCCTCACATTTCACGACCGAATGGTCAGTAGACAATCTCACTCCGGAGCCCGTGTCAACCCGCGCCGCCGCCCTCCTGACTGTTGACGCGCTCCCCGAGGTCCCATATCCTGAACGAACGGTCAGTTAGTCGCGTGCGGCCTCCCGCGCCCCGCGGCGCCATCTCGTCGGAAGAGGGACACCATGACTTCGCAGAACACCGGCCTCCACGCCGTGGCCGCGGCGGACCCGGCCGAGCAGGCCGAGCTGGACCGCGCCGGCCAGGAGCGCTTCGACCACATCATCGCCGAGGACTCCCGCATCGAGCCGCGCGACTGGATGCCCGCCGCCTACCGCCGCACCCTGGTCCGCCAGATCTCCCAGCACGCGCACTCCGAGATCATCGGAATGCAGCCGGAGGGCAACTGGATCTCCCGGGCCCCGTCCCTCAAGCGCAAGGCCATCCTGATGGCCAAGGTGCAGGACGAGGCCGGTCACGGCCTGTACCTCTACTCCGCCGCCGAGACCCTGGGCACCCCGCGCTCCGAGCTCACCCAGCAGCTGCTGGACGGCCGGGCCAAGTACTCCTCGATCTTCAACTACCCGGCGCGCACCTGGGCCGACATGGGCGCCATCGGCTGGCTCGTGGACGGCGCCGCGATCGCCAACCAGGTCCCGCTGTGCCGGGCCTCCTACGGCCCCTACGGCCGGGCCATGGTGCGCATCTGCAAGGAGGAGTCCTTCCACCAGCGCCAGGGCTGGGAGATCCTCTACGAGCTCTCCCACGGCACGCCCGCCCAGAAGCAGATGGCCCAGGACGCCGTCAACCGCTTCTACGGCCCGTCCCTGCAGATGTTCGGCCCCCCGGACGACGACTCGCCCAACTCGAAGCAGTCCATGGCGTGGAACATCAAGCGCTTCTCCAACGACGAGCTGCGCCAGCGCTTCGTGGACATGATCGTGGAGCAGGCCGCGGCCCTGGACCTGACCCTGCCGGACCCGGACCTCAAGTGGAACGAGGAGCGCGGCCACTACGACTACGGACCGCTGGACTGGGACGAGTTCAAGGCCGTCGTCGGCGGCCGGGGCCCGTGCAACCTCCAGCGCATGCAGCGCCGCCGCACGGCGCACGAGGACGGCGCCTGGGTCCGCGAGGCCGCCGCCGCCTACGCCCGCAGGACCGCCGCGGAGCGCGCCTCCGCCGAACTCATCGGAGCCTGAGCATGAGCGAGAACACCGTGAGCCCGATCGGCGCACCCTCGGACGAGTGGCCCCTGTGGGAGGTGTTCGTGCGCTCCTCGCGCGGGCTCTCCCACGTCCACGCCGGCTCGCTGCACGCCCCGGACGCCACGATGGCCGTGCGCAACGCCCGGGACCTGTACACCCGCCGCAACGAGGGCACCTCCGTGTGGGTCGTGCCCTCCGAGGCCATCACCGCCTCGGACCCCGACTCCAAGGGCGGGTACTTCGAGTCCGCCCAGGGCAAGAGCTACCGCCACGCCACGTACTACACCAAGAGCGAAGGGGTGAAGCACCTGTGAGCAACGCACCCCACGAGTCCGCCACCAGGATCAGCGCGGGCGACGCGATCACCGCGGAGGACATCCAGGCCGGCGGCGCGAAGGCGCCCGAGGACGTGGCCCGCTACGCCCTGTACCTGGGCGACGACGCCCTGATGCTCGCCCAGCGCCTCGGCTGGTGGATCGCCCGGGCCCCGGAGCTCGAGGAGGACGTCGCGCTGGCGAACATCGCGCTGGACCTGCTCGGGCACGCCCGCTTCCTCCTCACCTACGCGGGCACCGCCTGGGGGAAGACCGAGGACGACCTCGCCTACTTCCGCGACGAGGAGCAGTTCCGCTCCTGCCGCCTCGTGGAGCAGGAGAACGGCGACTTCGGGCAGACCATCGCCCGGCAGCTGATCTTCTCCTACTACCAGTACGAGCTGTACCGCCGCCTGGTGCACTCCTCCGACCCCACGCTCGCGGCCATCGCGGACAAGGCGCTCAAGGAGGTCGAGTACCACCAGGACCACGCGAGCCAGTGGATCCTGCGCCTGGGCCTCGGCACCGAGGAGTCCAAGCGCCGCGTCCAGGCCGGCCTGTACTACATGTGGCCCTACGTGGACGAGCTGTTCCACGACGACGAGCTCGTCGAGTCCCTCGGGGACGCAGCCGTGCGCCCGTCCTCCCTGCGCGCCGACTTCGACCGGCGGGTCGCGGCGATCCTGGACGAGGCGGAGCTGTCCGTCCCCGAGGTCCTGGGCGCCTACGGCGGGGACCGCTCGGGGCAGTTCAGCGAGCAGCGGGGCCACATCCTCGCCGAGATGCAGGTGCTGGCGCGCCAGCACCCCGGCGCCACCTGGTGAGGAGGAGATGACGATGACCGAGCACGAGCCCACGGGCACCACGACGGTGACCGGCCGGGAGCTGCGTCCCCGGGACGAGGCCGCCGGCCGCGTCTGGGACGTCGCCGCGACGGTGAACGACCCGGAGGTCCCCGTGCTCTCCATCGCCGACCTCGGCATCCTGCGGGACGCCCGGGTCGAGGGCGGGCGCGCCGTCGTCGTCATCACCCCGACCTACTCCGGGTGCCCCGCGATGGAGACCATCACCACGGACGTCACCCGGGCGCTCAACGCGCAGGGCTACGACGACGTGCGGGTCGAACTCGTGCTGCAGCCGGCGTGGACCACGGACTGGATGAGCGAGGACGGCAGGCGCAAGCTCGACGAGTACGGCATCGCCCCGCCCAGCGGCCGGGCCGCCGCCGGCCCCGTCCGGCTCGGGCTCACCGTCAAGTGCCCGCGCTGCCACTCCCTGGACACCCGCGAGCTGACCCGCTTCGGGTCCACCGCCTGCAAGGCGCTCCACGTCTGCAACGAGTGCCTGGAACCCTTCGACTACTTCAAGGTGCACTGATGACCGAGATCACCGCCCCGGCCCGGCGCCGGGCCACGTTCAACTCCCTGGAGGTCTCCCAGGTCCGCAGGCTCACGGCGGACTCGGTCGAGGTCGCCTTCGCGGTCCCCCCGGAGCTCGTGGACGACTACGACTACGTGCCGGGCCAGTACGTGGCGCTGCGCGCCCGCATCGACGGCCAGGAGGTCCGCCGGTCCTACTCGATCTGCGCGGAGCCGGAGCCGGGCGAGATCCGGGTGGCGATCAAGCAGGACCTCGGCGGGGTGTTCTCCACCTGGGCGAACGAGTCGCTGCGCGCCGGGGACCGGCTGGACGTGATGAACCCGCAGGGCGCGTTCATCTCCAAGCTGGGGCTCACCAGCCTCAACGACCCCGAGCGGCTCGCCGCCGAGGAGGTCGCCCGGAACGCGTCGGTGCACCTCGTGGCCTTCGCCGCCGGCTCCGGGATCACCCCGATCATGGCCATCGCCAAGGCGGTGCTGCGGGCCTCCCCGACCTCCACCTTCGACCTCGTCTACGCCAACCGCTCCGCCATGGACGTGATGTTCGCCGAGGAGCTGGGCGACCTCAAGGACAAGCACCCGTCCCGCCTGGCGGTCCACCACGTGCTCTCCCGCGAGCAGCGGATCAGCCCCCTGATGTCCGGGCGGATCGACGCCGACAAGCTCCGCGACATCCTGGACGAGGTGATCCAGGTGGACCGCACCGACGAGTGGTTCCTGTGCGGGCCCTTCGAGCTGGTGCAGATGTGCCGGGACCACCTCGCCGAGCGCGGCGTGCCCGAGGACCGGATCCGCTTCGAGCTCTTCAGCACCGGCCGCCCCGAGGCCCCGCAGGGCCAGCAGGGCCGGGCGGTGACGGCCGACCCCTCGGGCGAGAACGTCGCGATCACCTTCAACCTCGACGGGCTCTCCAGCACGATCGAGTCCCCGAGGAGCGCCCACGAGACCGTGCTCAACGCGGCGCTGCGGGTCCGGCCCGACGTGCCGTTCGCGTGCGCCGGCGGGGTGTGCGGCACGTGCCGCGCGAAGGTGGTCTCCGGGGAGTTCGAGATGGAGGAGAACTACGCCCTGGAGAAGGACGAGGTCGAGAAGGGCTACGTCCTCACCTGCCAGACCCGGCCGACCTCGAAGGAGTTCGCCGTCGACTTCGACGCCTGAGCCGCGCGTCCCGGGCGGCGCCCGGGACGCGTCCCCCGGGGCCGCCGCGTCCCCCTGTCCCCGGCCCGGCGTCCTGCCCGACCCCGTGCCCCAGCCTTCCGAGGAGCAGCAGTGATCGACCTGACCATCGACGGAACCGTGGCCGAGGTGGTGCTCGACGCGCCCCGGAAGATGAACGCCCTGGACGAGGCCGCCCTCGCGGAGCTGGGCGAGGCCTACGCCGAGGCCGAGCGGGCCGGCGTCCGGGCGCTCGTGCTGCGCGGTGAGGGCCGCGGCTTCTGCGCCGGCCGGGACATCTCCGCGGTGGACCCCGCCTCCGACGACGCCTACGGGTACCTCGCCGGGAAGGTCACCCCGCTGCTGCGCACGATGAGCCGCTTCCCGGCGCCGACCTTCGCCGCCGTGCAGGGGGCGTGCCTGGGGGTGGGGCTGGGCCTGGCGATCGCCACCGACGTGGTCTACGTGGCCGAGGACGCCAGGATCGGCTCCCCCTTCGCCACCCTCGGCGCGACCCTCGACTCCGGCGGGCACGCCCTGTTCACCGAGCGGCTCGGGTCCCACCGGACCCTGGACCTGATCTACACCGCGGAGCTGATGAGCGGTGCCGAGGCCGTGCGCTCCGGGCTGTTCAGCCGGGCGGTGCCGCGCGAGGAGCTGCTGGAGCTCACCCGGGCGAAGGCCGCCGCGGTGGCCGAGGGCGCCACCGGGGCGTTCCTGGCCTCCCGGGAGCTCGTGGCGCGGATCCGCGACGAGCGGCTGGGCCTGTGGGAGTCCGTGGAGCACGAGAACCGGGTGCAGGGCGAGCTGTGCCGCAGCGCCGACTACGCCGAGGGCTTCGCCGCGTTCCAGCAGAAGCGCCGCCCGCGCTTCACCGGCGGGCGGGCCTGAGCCGCGGCGCAGGACGCACGGCACCGGCCCGGCGGCACGGGTTAAGCGGTCGGGGAAAAGACCTGCCGCGCCGCCGGACGGGCGTTAGCGTGGGGGCCATGACTTCTACGGCGACCTCCTCGGCGTTCGACCTCTCCGGCTTCGACCGCTCCGTCCGCCCCCAGGACGACCTCTACCGGCACGTCAACGGCACCTGGCAGCGCCGCACCGAGATCCCCGACGACAAGCCCTCGGTGGGAGCGTTCATCGAGCTGCGGGACCAGGCCGAGGCCGCCGTGCGCGAGCTCATCACCCGGGCCGAGGCCGGGGACCCGGACGCGATCGAGTCCAAGATCGCCAACCTCTACGCGTCCTTCATGGACGAGGAGCGGATCGAGGCGCTCGGAGCCTCCCCGCTGGCCCCGGACCTCGCGGAGGTCGAGGCGGTGACCGACGTCCCCGCCCTCGTGCGCCACTTCGGGCGGATGATCCGCCGGGGCGTGGGCGGGCTCGTGGGCCTCGACGTCGACGCCGATCCGGGCGACCCCGAGCGCAACCTCGTCTTCGTCGGCCAGTCGGGCCTCGGCCTGCCGGACGAGGAGTACTACCGGGACGCCCAGCACGCCGCGATCCGGGAGAAGTACCACGACCACGTGCGCGCCATGCTGTCCCTGGCCGGCGTGCAGGACGCCGCGGAGCAGGCCCGCGCCGTCGTGGAGCTCGAGACCCGGATCGCCTCCCACCACTGGGACAAGGTCACGGTGCGCGACCTCACCAGGATGTACAACCCCATGGGCTTCGAGGAGCTCGCCGGGACCACCGCGGTCCTGGACTGGGCCGCGCTCGCCGAGGGCGCGGAGCTGCCCGTGACGGCCCTGCGCACGGTGGTCAACGCCCAGCCGTCCTTCTTCACCGGCGTCGAGGAGCTGCTCACCGACGAGCTGCTCCCGGCGTGGCGGGCCTGGGCCCGCTGGCACCTGGTCTCCGCGCGCGCCTCCTACCTGTCCTCGGCGTTCGTGGCGGAGGACTTCGCGTTCTACGGCACCGTGCTCTCCGGGACCCCTCGGCTGAAGGACCGGTGGAAGCGCGGGGTGGAGCTGGTCAACGGGGTCCTCGGCGAGGCCGTGGGCGAGCTCTACGTGGCCGCCCACTTCTCCCCCACCGCCAAGGAGCGGATGGACGAGCTCGTGGCCAACCTCCTGGAGGCCTACCGGGTCTCGATCACCGGCCTGGACTGGATGACCGAGCAGACCCGGCAGGAGGCGCTGAAGAAGCTCTCCCAGTTCACCCCGAAGATCGGCTACCCGGACCGGTGGAAGGACTACACCTCCCTGCGGATCGACCCCGCGGACCTCGTGGGCAACCGGGTCCGCACCACGGACTTCCGGCTCGCCGAGCTGGTCCGGAAGGCCGGGCGGCCGGTGGAGAAGCACGAGTGGCTGATGACCCCGCAGACGGTCAACGCCTACTACCACCCGCTGCGCAACGAGATCGTCTTCCCGGCCGCGATCCTCCAGCCCCCGTTCTTCGACGAGAACGCCGACGACGCCGTCAACTACGGCGCGATCGGCTCCGTGATCGGCCACGAGATCGGCCACGGCTTCGACGACAAGGGCTCCACCTGCGACGGCGACGGCCGGCTGCGCAACTGGTGGACCGACGCCGACCGGCAGGCGTTCGAGGAGCGCACCGCGGAGCTGGTGCGCCAGTACGACCGGCTGGTCCCGGAGCAGCTGCAGGAGGAGGGCACGAGCGTCAACGGGGAGCTGACCCTGGGCGAGAACATCGGGGACCTCGGCGGGCTGACGATCGCGCACAAGGCCTGGCGGATGTCCCGGGCGGAGCACCGGGCCCCCGGGGCGGACGAGCTGATCGACGGCTACACCCCCGAGCAGCGGCTGTTCCTGTCCTGGGCCTACGTGTGGCAGCAGAAGTCCCGCGACGAGGCGCTGCGCCACCGCATCGCCACCGACCCGCACTCCCCGAACGAGTTCCGGGCCAACCAGACGGTGCGCAACGTGCCCGCCTTCTACGAGGCCTTCGGCGTCGAGGAGGCGGACGGGCTGTGGCTGCCGGAGGCCGAGCGCGTCAGCATCTGGTGAGCCGGGCCCGGCTCAGCCGCCGGAGCTGATCAGGAACACCACCGCGATCAGCCACAGGACGAGCACCAGCACGGCGACGGCGAGCAGCACCGTCCCGATCCAGCCGAGCACGCGCCCGGGCGTGGCCGGGACGCCGAGCTTCTCGGCCTCGCCGGCCTGCCAGATCGCGAAGGGACCCAGCAGCGGCAGCACCACCACCCCGAGGATGCCCAGGATCAGCGCGGTGTCGGCGTGACTGCGGCCCGCGGCGAAGCGCTCCCACGACGGGGGCGGGCCCCACGGGGGCGGCGGGCCGTAGCCGCCGGCGGGCGCGGACCCGCCGGGCACCGGCGCGCCGCCGGGTCCGGGCGCATCGCCGCGGCCGGTCGCTCCGCCGGGGCGGTCCGGGTGCTGCGGGAAATCGGGTCGGTCGTCGTCCACGAGGTCCTCCGGAGGTCGTCGGTGCGGTGAGGTCGTCGGTGCGGCCGGGTCGTCGGTGCGGCCGGGTTCTCGGTGCGGCCGGTCAGGGCAGGGCGTAGTGGCCGGTGATGTGCACCACGGTGGCGTAGCCGGCCACGGCCAGCACGGCCGAGAGCGGCACGAGCACGAGGACCACGGTGTCCACCCGGCGCAGGCCCGCCGGGGTGGCGGGGAACCGGGCGGGCACCAGCGGCACCAGCGTGCCGAGCAGCAGCAGGGCGAGCGGGACGAAGTAGCGGCCCTGCACGCCGTTGACGATCCCGGACTCCACCGGGGCGAAGCTCAGGTAGAGCGTGCCGAAGATCGCCGCGACGTTGAGCAGCAGCACCCCCGCGAACCACGCCGCGACCCGGCGCGAGGCCACCCCGCGGGGGCCGTGGAAGAACGCGGCGCCCACGGCGACGAGCCAGCACACCGCGCCGACGAAGGGACCGTCGATGGTCCGCCCGGGCCCGTAGCCCATCTGACCGACGAAGCCGGCCGCGTAGTCCCAGTCCGCGGTGAGGACCGTCCGCGCGGCGATCCCCAGCACGGCCACCGGCTCGCTCAGCACGAAGGCCAGCTGGTCGTCGGGCCGCACCGTGTGCCGCTCCGCCGGGCCCCGCAGCGCCCCCATCGCCTCGGTGGTCCCGGCCGCCAGCGACATCCACCCCGCGAAGCCCGCCAGCGTCAGCAGCAGGCACCCGGTGAGCAGGAGGGAGGCCGCCACCGGCCGCCCGTCCCGGCGGCGGGGCAGCGGGTACCTCCGCAGCGGGACGGCCAGCAGCAGCAGGGAGAGGATGACGTAGGTGGGCTTCATCAGCGGCAGGGCGACCGCGCTCACCAGCACGGTCCCCAGCTCCACCCGGGTGAGGGGCGCCCCGGAGCGGTCCAGCACGGTCGCGCGCAGCACGAGCGCGGTGAAGGTCAGCACCACGGCGTTGGTCACCGAGTCCGCCGAGATCACCGCCGACTGGTAGAGGGCGGTGGGCAGCAGCGCCACGCAGAAGCCGACCCACAGGAAGCGGGTGCCGCGCAGGGCCCAGAGCCCCACGGCGGCCACGGCCGTGTAGGCGAGCACCTGCAGCATCCGCATCAGGGTCCAGGCCGTGCCGACGTCGAGCTCCGCGGCGGCGGCGATCCGCGCCCCCAGGGCCGCGGGCAGATAGGGCACCGGCGAGTACGCCGCGGTGTTGGAGAAGGACGTCAGCACGTGCTCGCCGCCCAGCGGTGCCGCGAGCGCCCGCGCGCGCTCCTCGGTCGCGACGTACAGCGGGTCGGAGTTGCGCTCCTTGGACCGGGGCGCCCCGGCGTGCTCGGCCATGAACTGCTGGGCGGTGGCGGGCACGGCGCCGCCGTAGACGGGATAGGGGCCGTCGTCGGCGAGGCGCTGGGGGGCGAACCCGCCCTGGGAGACCTGGTAGGCGCGCTTGAAGTGGGTGTGCTCGTCCGGGCCCCAGGCCGCGGGCACCATCAGGGCGAAGACCGTGCCGAAGAGCAGGGACAGCCCCGCGAACAGCGCCACCACGGTGCGGGGACGCAGTCCGGGGCGGACCGTGTCCTCGGGAGCCCGCCCCGGGGCCGGGGCCGCGGTGGCCGCTGCCTCAGGCATCGTCGGCGGGCAGCAGCGGGGCCGGGCCGAACCGGCGGTTGGCGAGCACGGGCACGGTCTCGCGCACCGCGTCGATGCGCTCCGCGGTGACCTCGGCGAGGAGCACCGTCTCCTCCTCCCCGGCCTCGGCCACGACCACGCCGAGCGGGTCCAGGACCGCGGAGCGCCCGACCGTGTGCGCGGCACAGGTGTCCGCCGCCGCCACCCAGACGGTGTTCTCGATCGCGCGGGCCTTGAGCAGCGCCTGCCAGTGGTCCACCTTGTGCTCCCCGGCGAACCAGGCGGCGGGCACGGTCAGCAGCTGCGCCCCGGCGTCCACCACGGCGCGGCAGATCTCGGGGAAGCGCAGGTCGTAGCAGGTGATCATGCCCACCGCGAGCCCGCCGATCCGCACCACGGTCACGCCCTTGTCCCCGGGCCGGATCCGGTCGGACTCCCGGTGGCTGAAGGCGTCGTAGAGGTGGAGCTTGCGGTACGTCCCGAGGATCGCGCCCCGCCCGTCCACGGCAACGAGCGTGTTGTAGGGCCGGCCGTCGGCGGAGGTCTCGTAGCCCCCGGCGATCACGGCCACGCCCGTTCGCGCGGCGAGGAAGGACAGCTGCTGGACGAAGCCGGACCACCCGCGCAGCACCAGCTCCTCGAACTCCTCCCCGATGAGCCGCTCGGAGAACATGGCCTCCTCGGGGAACACGACGAGCTCCGCGCCGGCGGCGGCGGCCTGCTCGGTCATCCGGCGCATGGTCTGCAGGTTCTCGGCCGTGTCCGCGGCGGGGGCGAACTGTCCGACGGCGATCTTCACGGTCTCTCCTCGGTGCGGCGGCGGGTCCGGGGCGCCCGGCGCGGTGCGCCGGCGGCGCCGCTGCGCCCACTGTATCCGCCGCCGCGCGCGGGCGGGGACCGCCCGGGGAGGGGCTCCCCGTCCGCCACGGGCAGCGCTCCCCGGTGGCGCGGGTGGATCAGGGGGGCCGGCGCCGGGGGCTCCCGGCGCGGGCGGGACCCCGTGACAGGATGGGCCGTGCAGAGACCGGGCGAGCGGAGGGCGGACGAATGGGCGAGCAGCCGGGACCCCCGGGACGGCGCCGGCTGGCCGAGCGGGTGCTCGGCGGCGGGGAGGACCCCGACCCCCGGTTCACCCTGGCCAACGAGCGCACGTTCCTCGCCTGGATCCGGACCGCGCTCGCGTTCCTGGCCGGCGGCATCGCGATCGAGGCGTTCACCGCGGACGTGTTCGAGGAGGGCGTCCGCACGTTCCTCGCGGTCGTCCTGCTGGTGCTGAGCATGCTGGTCAGCGCGGGCGCCGCGTTCCGCTGGATCGGCGTCGAGCGGAGCATGCGGCGCCGGGCCCCGCTGCCCCTGCCGCTGATCGCGCCGGTGCTCGCGGTGGGCGGGGCGATCGCGGCGGGCGTGCTCGTCGTCGTCGTCCTGCGGGGCTGAGGTGCCGCGCCCACGGAGCCGCCGGCCCGCCCCGCCGCCGGCGCGCCCGCACGCGGACCGGGGCCTGCAGCCGGAGCGGACCACCATGGCCTGGGGGCGGACCCTGCTGTCCTTCGTGGTGGTCTCGGCGCTCTTCCTGCGCTGGCTCCCCCAGCACGGGCCGTTCGTGCTGGTGCTCCTCGGGCTGGCGGTGCTCACCGCCGGGAGCATCTACCTGACCCAGCGGCCGCGGTACGCGCGCAGCGCCCGCGGGATCGCCCGCGAGGAGTCGGCCCCGGAGGCCGGGGCCGTGCTGGCCACCGCGCTCGCCGTGGTGGCGCTGGGCGCGCTCGGCGTCTGGGTGGTGCTCGTCCTCGTCTGACGCCTCGCCCCCGCCCCGGCGCGGAAGGGGTCAGTCGATGAGGTCGCGGACCACGATGGTGTCGTCGCGGTCCGGGCCCACGCCGATCGCGGACATCCGGGTGCCGCTCATCGACTCGAGCGCCTCCACGTAGGCGCGGGCGTTGGCCGGCAGGTCCGCCAGGGAGCGGCAGCCGGTGATGTTCTCCGTCCAGCCGTCGAAGTGCTCGAAGATCGGCTTGGCGTGGTGGAACTCCGTCTGGGTCATCGGCATCTCGTCGTGCCGCACGCCGTCGACGTCGTAGGCCACGCACACCGGGATCTTCTCGATGCCGGTGAGGACGTCGAGCTTGGTGAGGAAGTAGTCGGTGAAGCCGTTGATCCGGGAGGCGTGGCGGGCCATCACGGCGTCGTACCAGCCGGTGCGGCGGGGGCGGCCGGTGTTCACGCCGAACTCGCCGCCGGTGGTGCGCAGCCGCTCGCCCATCTCGTCGAACAGCTCCGTGGGGAACGGCCCGGCGCCCACCCGGGTGGTGTAGGCCTTGATGATCCCGATCGCCCGGGTGATGCGGGTGGGGCCGATGCCCGAGCCCACGGACGCCCCGCCCGCGGTGGGGTTGGAGGACGTCACGAACGGGTAGGTGCCGTGGTCCACGTCGAGGAAGGTGGCCTGGCCGCCCTCCATGAGGACCACCTTGTCCTCGTCGAGCGCCTGGTTGAGGAGGTAGGTGGAGTCCACGATCATCGGGGCGAGCCGCTCGGCGTAGTCCAGGAAGTACTGCACGACCTCCTCGACGTCGATGTCCCGGCGGTTGTAGAGCTTCACGAGCAGCTCGTTCTTCTGCCGCAGCGCCCCCTCGATCTTCTGCCGCAGGATCGACTCGTCCAGGACGTCCTGCACGCGGATGCCGAGCCGGCCGACCTTGTCCATGTAGGCCGGGCCGATGCCGCGGCCGGTGGTGCCGATCGCCCGCTTGCCGAGGAAGCGCTCGGTGACCTGGTCCATGGTCTGGTGGTAGGGGGCCACGAGGTGGGCGTTCGCGGAGATCCGCAGCCGCGAGGTGTCCGCCCCGCGCGCCTCCAGGCCGTCGATCTCCTCGAAGAGGGCCTGGGGGTTGACGACGACGCCGTTGCCGATCACGGGGACGGCGTTGGGGCTCAGGATCCCCGCCGGCAGGAGCTTGAGCTCGAACTTGTCCCCGCCCACCACCACTGTGTGCCCGGCGTTGTTGCCGCCGTTGGGCTTGACCACGTAGTCGACGCGGCCGCCGAGCAGGTCGGTGGCCTTGCCCTTGCCCTCGTCGCCCCACTGGGCGCCGACGATCACGATTGCTGGCATTGACGGACTCTCCTGCCTGGATGACGCGGGAGCTCTCCCGCGGGGCCCGGCGGAGGCTCGCCCCGGCCGGGCACGACAACGCCCCTGTGTCGACCCGGTCCTGTCCGCACGCTCGAGGCGGCGCCGCGCCGGCAGGATGGAGGCCCAGGGGCTCGTACCGTGCAAGTCTAGCGGTCCGTGACCGGGAGCACGCATCCGGGCCCGCCGCCCGGCAGCGCCGCGGTCCGATACCCTGGATGCCCATGAGTTCCCCTTCCTCCTGGACCCGGGCCGAGTCCGGCCCGCCGCGCCCGCCCGCACCGTCCGGGAGCGCTCCGGGCACCCACCTCAAGGCGCGCCACCTGGTGATGATGGCCCTGGGCAGCGCGATCGGCACCGGCCTGTTCATCGGCACCGGCGCCGCGATCCGCACGGCGGGGCCGGCGGTGCTGCTGTCCTTCCTGGTGGCCTGCGTGCTGCTCGTGCTGGTGATGCGGGCGCTGGGCGAGATGGCCGCCGCGGACCCGTCCCCGGGCGCGTTCTCCACCTACGCCGAGAACGCCATGGGCCGCACCGTGGGCCGGACCCTCGGCTGGCTGTGGTGGGCGCAGATCGTGGTGGTGGTCGCTGCGGAGGCCACGGCGGCGGCCCAGCTGCTGACGGAGCTGTGGCCGGTGGCCGAGCAGTGGGTGCTGGCGCTGCTGTTCATGGTGGTGTTCACGGCGGTCAACCTGGTGAAGGTGCGCACCCTCGGGGAGACCGAGTTCTGGTTCGCCCTGATGAAGGTGCTCGCCGTGCTGGCGTTCCTGGGGGTCGGCCTGGCCGTGCTGCTGGGCCTGACCGGCGTGCCCTCGCCCGGGCTCGGCAACCTCACCGCGCACGGCGGCTTCCTGCCCAACGGGCTCACCGGGGTCGCCGCCGCGCTGCTCGTGGTGATCTTCGCGTTCGGCGGCACGGAGCTGGTGACGATCGCGGCCGCGGAGACCGAGGACCCGCAGCACAACGTGGCGCGCGCCGTGCGCACCATCCTGGTCCGGATCCTCGTCTTCTACGTGGGTGCGGTGACCGTGATGGTGCTGGTGCTGCCGTGGGACGACGAGCAGCTCTCGGTGAGTCCCTTCGTGGCCGTGCTGGAGACCGCCGGGGTGCCGGGCGCCGACGTGGTGATGGCCGTGATCATCATCCTGGCGCTGCTCTCGGCGCTCAACGCCAACGTCTACGGCTCGTCCCGGATGCTGTACTCCCTGGCCCGCCGCGGCTCGGCCCCGCGGGCCTTCGCCGACGTCTCCGCCCGCGGGGTGCCCCGGACCGCGGTGCTCGTCTCCGTGGCCTTCGGCTTCGGGGCCGTGGTGCTGAACTATCTGTGGCCGGAGACCGTGCTGCTGTGGATGCTCAACACGGTCGGCGCCACCTGCCTGGTGGTGTGGGGGCTCGCCCTGGTCTCCCAGATCGTGCTGCGCCGCCGCGCGGACCGGGACGGGACCGAGCTGCCGCTGCAGATGTGGGCGTTCCCGTGGCTGTCCTGGTTGGCCCTGGCGATCCTCGCCGGCATCCTGCTGCTCGGCCTGCTCGACGACGCCGTGCGGGGTCAGCTGCTGCTCACCGCGGGGCTGGTCCTGCTCATCGCGCTGGCCTCGAGGCTGCTCGGCCGCCGGGCCGAGCACGCCCGCCCGGACTGACCCGCCCGGACCGACACCGACCCGCCCGGAGCGCCCGGCCCGGCGCGCCCGCCGGGGCGGACCGGGTCAGAGGCGGTGCCCGGGCGGGATCAGCGGCCGCTCGGCGCGGACCCGCAGCTCCTGGACCGTCCACGAGTTGCCGTCGGGGTCGCTGAAGCCGAAGACCGTGCCGCCGTCCCGTGCGTCGAGCACCGTGATGCCGCCGGCCTCCACCCCCCGGGACAGCAGCTCCTCCCGGGCGGCCCGGGCGTCCGCGACCACCAGCTGGAGCCCGCGCAGGGACCCGGGGGCCATCTCCCGGTGGGCGGGGAGGTTGCCCACCACGATCGAACAGCCGGACCCGGGCGGGGTGAGCTGGGCGATGTCCATCTGCTCGGTGGTGGTGTGGTGGTCGAGGCGGAAGCCGACCTGGTCGCGGTAGAACTCCACGGCCCGGTCGACGTCGCGCACCGGCACCAGCACCACCTCGAGGGTCCAGTCCACGCTCAGCCGCCCTGTCCGCCGAGCAGCCCGGCCAGCAGCTCCTCGAGCCGCTCGTAGCCCTCCGCCATGCCCTTCTCCATGCCGGAGCCGACCATCCCGTCGCGGGCCTCCCGGGAGGCGTGGACGGTGTGCCCGCGCAGCCGGCACCGTCCGCCGCCCAGGTCCTCGAAGTGCAGGTACTCGAGGTCGACCGCGTCGGGCCAGCCCTCGTACTCGAAGGTCTGGACGACCAGCTCGTTCTCGCGCACCGTGTGGAAGACGCCGCGGAAGGCGTACTCCTCGGCGCTGTCCTCGCCGCGCTGGACGAAGCGGTAGGCGCCGCCGGCGCGGAAGTCGAAGCCGTCGATCCGGGTGACCAGCCCCCGCGGGCCGATCCACTGCCGGAACAGCTCGGGGTCGGCGTGGGCGCGGTAGAGCTCCGCCACGGGGACGTCGAAGTCCCGCTGGAAGTCGATGTACGGCTCGTCGTCGGGGACGGTCAGGTGCAGGGCGTGTCCCATGGTGCTCTCCTCGCGGTGCGCGCCGCGGGGTGCGGCGCGGGTCTCGAGCACGGCGTCGAGGCGGCGGAACTGCTCCTCCCGGACCAGCCGGTACCGGTCGATCCAGGCGGTGAGCGCCTCCAGCCGTGCGGGGTCCAGGTGGACGGGCCGCCGCTGGGCGTCACGGGTGCGCGTGACGAGCTGCGCCTGCTCGAGGACCTGGATGTGCTTCGAGACCGCCTGCTTGGAGATCTCGAAGGGTTCCGCCAGTTCGGTGACCGTGGCCGGGCCCCGGCTGAGCCGGGCGACGATCCGCCGGCGGACCGGGTCGGCGAGGGCCAGGAAGGCCCGGTCGAGCAGGGCGTCGTCGTCGGGGCCCACGGTGTTTGTCAACGCATTCCTTGATCAACCTTCTGGTTGTTCAAGGCTACGCCCGCCGGGCCGGTGCGGCCACCTTCGAGACCGGATCGTGACGCCCCTCCGTCTCCTCCCGCGGGGCCGCCGGCTCGCGCCGCTGCCCGGCGTGGGCGGCGGCCGGCGCCGGGCGGGGGCCGGCGGCGGCGGCCAGGCACGCGGCCGTGATGACGGCGAGCGCGGCGGGCACCCCGCGGTTGACGAAGAACGCGTGGATCTGGGAGTGGTTGCTGAGCACGGCGTACCAGACGGGCACCGCGGCCGCGGGCAGGGCCAGGACCAGCGCGAGCGCCCAGCGGGACGGCCCGCCGCGCCGGTGGGCCAGGACCAGGCCCACCACCGCCGCCAGCAGGCAGCCGGCCAGCACGAGCTCCGCGGTGGGGACCCTGGTCCACCAGTAGTCGATGTTGGCGCGCACCCCCGCGCCGAAGGCCTCCGAGACCCCCGCGTGGTCCCCTCCGGTCCGGTTGCCCACGTTGCGGCGCACCACCTCCACGGTGGCCGGGACGCCCAGGAAGGCGCCGGCGATCACCCACCGGGCCGCCCAGGTGACGGCGAAGGCCACCGGCCAGACCGCGCCGGCCAGCAGCACCGCCGCGCCCACGGCCCGCAGCTCACGGCGGCGGGACCACGTCACCGCCCCCACGGCGAAGGCGGACATCGCCCACGGGACGGCGGGAGTGGTCAGGAGGTCGACGAAGCAGAAGAGCGCGGCGCCCAGGGCGGCGCCCGCGCAGCCCAGCCGGACCGAACGGCCGGCCCCGAGCGTGGCGAGGAGCACCGACAGGAAGATGAACGCGATGGAGATCGACTGGCTGAAGGAGGTCGAGGGGGTGGACAGCAGGTTCGTCCCCGCGACGTAGGGCAGCACGAGGGCCAGCCCCACGGCGGTGGAGGTCCGGGCGCGCAGGGCGAGGAACGCCCCGGCCAGGGCGACCACCATGAGGGTGCCCGAGACGATCCGCAGCCCCTCCAGCCCCGCCACGGCCAGCACGGGGCGGGTGAGCACCGTGTAGCCGGCCCAGTACTTGAAGTAGTCGTTGTCCTCGAGCACGGCCCCGTCGGCGATGGCCCGGAGCTGCTCCGGCCCGCCGCCGCAGGTGGCGATCCGGGGCATCCGGACGGCCCGGCTGAACGCGGACTCCTCCGGGGACGCGCCCAGGCCCGTGCCCGCGACCACGCACTCGGTGAAGGTGTCCGCCGGGGTGCCCATCCGGTCGACGGTGCCGTGCGGGCCGTAGGTGCCGTCCTCGACCGCGGCGAGGAGGTGCTCGACGACGGGCCGGTCCGGCACGGCCTGGCCCACCACGAGCAGCCCGAAGAGGGCGAACTGCAGGACCACCAGCATGCCCAGGCCCTGGAGCCAGGGGCGCAGCGGGGCCAGGCGGTCGCCGGTGCCCGCCGGGATCACCGGGCCCACCGGCGCTCCTGCGCGGCGGGCGGCAGGGGACGGTCCGCCCCGGCCGCCCCGCTCCACGGCGGGGCGGGCTGGCGCAGGTAGAACAGCCGGGAGGTCTCCCGGCGGATCCTCGCCTGCCCGTGCAGCAGGACGCCCATCAGCAGGAACACCCCGGCCAGGACCACGAGGGTCGCGGCCAGGAACGCCGTCGGGAAGCGGGGCACCAGCCCGGTGGCCGCGAACTCCACCACCACGGGCAGGCCCAGGACCAGGCCGAGCAGGAACAGCGCGCACGAGACGGCGCCGGTGACCAGGAAGGGCCGCTCCTGGAAGAGCAGCTGGGCGAAGATGCCCAGGATCCGGAAGCCGTCGTGGTAGGTCCGCAGCTTGCTCTCGCTGCCCTCGGCCCGGTCGCGGAAGCCCACCTCCACCTCGGTCTGCGGCACGCGGGCGTTGACCGCGTGGACGGTCAGCTCGGTCTCGATCTCGAACTCGCGGGACAGCGCCGGGAAGGACTTCACGAAGCGCCGCGAGAAGACCCGGTAGCCGCTGAGCATGTCGGTGACCTGCCGGCGGAAGGCGAAGGTGACGAGGGTGTTGAAGAACCGGTTGCCGGACTCGTGGCCGGCCCGGTAGGCGGTGCCGCTGACCTGGCGGCGCACCCCGAGCACGTGGTCGTAGGGACCCGCCAGCAGGGTCGCGATCATCCTGGGCGCGTCGGCGACGTCGTAGGTGTCGTCGCCGTCGATGAGCAGGTAGACGTCGGCGTCGAGGTCCGCGAAGGCCCGCCGCACCACGTTGCCCTTGCCCTTCTCCTCCTCGTGCCGCACGTGCGCGCCGGCCCGCCGGGCCGCCTCGGCGGTGCCGTCGGTCGAGCAGTTGTCGTAGACGTGGACCTCGATGCCGGGGACCGTGGCGTGCAGGTCGGTGACGACCTTCGCGATCGCGGCCTCCTCGTTGTGGCACGGCACGACCGCGACGATGCGGGGCGAACTGGGCATGGGGTCTCGTTCCTGGGGTCCGGGCGGCGGGGGCACGTTCATTATGGCCGGGAGCGGCCGGGGCGCGAACCGGTGCGCACCGCGCCGGGCCGCCCGGGACGCGCGTCGCCCGGCGTCGATGTTGCGCCGCGTGACGCGCCCGCCGTCACGATCGGCGCACCGGCGTCTTCCGCGCCGCCGGGCTTGGCCCCCGCCCGGGTCACCCGCTGGAATGGGTCCTGCATCTATCCAGAGCGGCTGAGAGACCTGGCTCGTCGACGCCGCAGCAACCATCCGCAGCCCCACGGGGCCGCGGAACGGTGCTCCCGCCAGGACCGATGGAGCTGTCGCAGCCTCCCGGGTCCGTCCCGGGACGGCCGGCGCCCTCCCTCGGGGTGACCCCAGGAGGTTCTGTGAGACGACCACCCGACCGGACGGCGCCGCCGTCGCTGTCCTACGAGCTCCGTCCGCCGCGCTGTGCGGCGAGCGCCGAGGCGCTGCTGCGGACCATCGAGGAGCTCGAGCCCACCCGCCCCGACCACGTCGCTGTCACGTACAGCGGGGACGCCCCGCGGCGGGCCGGCTCGCTCGCGCTGCTCGACCACCTCGTGGCCCGCACCGGCCTGCGGCCCCTGGCGCACCTCACGTGCGTGGGCAGCACACGGGCCGAGCTGGAGGAGACCGTCACGGCCCTGCTCCACCGCGGCGTCCGGGGCGTCCTGGCCCTGCGCGGGGACCTGGAGCCCGGCGCCGCGCCCGGCGAGCCGGCCCACGCCGGGGACCTGGTGGAGCTCGTGCGCGAGGTCGAGCAGCGCCACACCGCGTCCCTCGCCGGCGACCGGCTCGCCGTGGGCGTGGCCGCCTACCCGACCCGGCACCCCGAGTCGCCGTCCTCCCGCCACGACGTCGAGGTGCTGCTGGCCAAGCAGCGCGCCGGGGCGGACTTCGCGATCACGCAGGTCTACTTCCGCCCGCAGCGCTACGAGCGCCTCGTGGCCTCGACCCGCGCCGCCGGGGTGACGATCCCGATCGTGCCGGGGATCATGCCGGTCACGGACCCCCGACGGCTGGCCGCGCTGTGCCGGCGCGCCGGACTCCGGACCCACCCGAGCCTGGCCGCGGCCCTGGAGGACGCCGCCGGCCCCGCCGAGCGGCACCGGGCGGGCGTGGCCTTCGCGACCCGCCTCGCCCGCGCGGCCCTGGACGCCGGGGCGCCCGGGCTGCACCTCTACACCGTCAACGAGCACCGGGCCGCCCTGGACCTGCTCGAGCGCGTGGACCTGCCGCGCGTGCCGCACCGGCCGGCGTCCCTGCCGGACCTGCTGCCCGCCTGAGCAGCGCGGGACGACGCCCGGGGCCTCCCTGGAGCACCTCGTGGCGGCGGTGCCCGCCTGCCGGGCGCTCCGGGAGGGGCGCCGCCGGCACCGGGGCGGGAGCGCCCCGGTACGCTGGGCGGATGACGTCCCCTCGCGCCACGGGCCCCCGCATGCTCCGCTCCCTCGCCGTCCGGTCGGTCGTGGGCATGGTCGCCGTCCAGGCCGCGGTGGTGGCCACCCTCGTGGCCGCCGACGCGATCAAGCGCCGGCAGCGGGCCCAGCGCTCCGGCTTCCCGCGCCCCGGCACCTTCGAGCACACGGTCGCGGACACCGGGACCACGGTGTACACCTACGGGGAGGACCTCTACCGGGACATGCTCGCCGCGATCCGCGGCGCGCAGCGGCAGGTGCTGCTGGAGACCTTCATCTGGAAGGACGACGAGGTCGGCCGGGCCTTCCTGGAGGCCGTCAACGACGCCGCCGCCCGCGGCGTCCGGGTGCACGTGATGTACGACGGCTTCGGCAACCTGGTGGTCCCGCACTCCTTCTACCGCTTCCACCCCGACGTGCAGGTCTACCGGTTCCCCGTGCTGCGCCCCCGCCTGCTGCTCAGCCCGCTGCAGGCCACCGGGCTGACGCACCGGAAGCTGCTGGTCGTCGACCAGGAGGTCGGCTTCGTGGGCGGGTACAACATCGGCTCGCTCTACGCCACGCAGTGGCGGGACACCCACGTGCGGCTCACCGGGCCCGCGGCCTTCGAGCTCGGCCACTCCTTCGCCTCGGTCTGGAACCACCCCTCCGCGCGGCGGCCCAAGCTGCCGCACGTGAACCCGGGCTCCTGGGACTCCCGGGTGCGGGCGATCAACAACATCCCGGCCAGCCTCGTGTACCCGATCCGCGGCGTCTACCTCGACGCGATCCACCGCGCCACGGACCACATCTACCTGACCACCGCCTACTTCATCCCCGACCAGCAGATCCTCGCCGCCCTGATCGGGGCCTCCCGGCGCGGGGTGGACGTGCGCGTGATCCTGCCCGAGAACTCCAACCACGTGCTCGCCGACTGGCTCTCCCGGGGCTTCTACTCCACGCTGCTGGCCGAGGACATCACCGTGCTGCTCTACCGCAACGCCATGATCCACGCCAAGACCGCCACCATCGACGGGCAGTGGTCGATCGTGGGCACCGCCAACATCGACCGGCTGAGCCTGGGCTTCAACTACGAGACGAACCTGGAGATCCACGACCACGACTTCGCCGCGGACATGGAGGCGGTCTTCGCCGCCGACAGCGAGAACTGCCGGGAGCTCACCGCCGGGCAGTGGGACGGACGGCCCCCCGCGGCGTGGTTCGCCGAGACCGTCCTGGTGCCGCTGCGACCCTTCCTCTGAGCACGCCCTCCGGGCGGGAGCGGCCCGGGTGCTACCCTCGGGCGTCGGTGTGCCGTGGATGAGGTGGTCGTGGGGAGTACGGATCCGAGCGTCGTGTTCGACGCCGTCGACCTGCTGGGCGTGCTGACCAACGGCGTGCTGGGCGGGGCGGTGGCGCGCCAGCTGCGGATGGACCCGGTCGGCTTCCTGTTCCTCGCCGTCGTCTCCGCGCTGGGCGGCGGGCTGCTGCGGGACACCCTGCTGCAGGTGGGCTTCCCCGTGGCGCTGACCAACCCCGCCTACCTCGGCACGGCCATCGCCGGGGCCGCCATCGCGTACTTCCTGCAGCTGCGCGGCCGGTGGACCCGCCGCGTGCTGGTCGTGGCCGACGCCCTGGCCGTGGGCTGCTGGGCGGCCACGGGCACCGCCAAGGCCCTCGACGTCGGACTGAGCTGGCTGCCGGCCGTGATGATCGGGGTGATCACCGCCGTGGGCGGCGGCATGATCCGCGACGTCGCCGTGGGGCGGGTGCCGATGATCTTCGGCGGCAACACCCTCTACGCCACGGGGGCGGTGATCGGCAGCGCCGAGATGGCGGTCCTGCACGCCCTGGGCCGGCCTACCTGGGGCATGGCCGCGGCGATCCTCACCGCCGCGACGGTCACCGTCCTCGCCCGGCGCCGGGGGTGGCGCCTGCCCGGGGCCGGCGAGTGGAACGTGCGCCTGCCGACGTGGGACCGGCCCCGCCCGCCCTGGCGTCCGCGCCGACCCCGCCGCGGCCGGGGCGAGGACCCCGGTCCCGGCCGCGGGCCGGGTCCCGGGGCACCCTGACCCGCGCGAGGCCCCGGGCCGCCCCCCGCCCCCGCCCCCC